>JACOXK010000156.1 GCA_016182335.1 Deltaproteobacteria bacterium
TCCCTTTTCCCCGTCATTCAGAGGTTGCCCTGAAGGGGCAACCGAAGAATCCACTCTTTTCTTCTCTTCTTTTTTTCTACCACTTTGAAGGTCCTCTAACTTTTTTGCTTCTACTTTTTCATAAACCTGCTGGCCTAAAAAATATAGATCCGAAGCCTTCTTTTCTTGACCCTTCCCATAATAAGTCCAACCAAGAAAAGATAACCCGCATACAATCAGAGCTACAAATAAAAAGGATAAAATTCGACGATTTTCATAGGCTCTGTGTGCAAAGCGATTTACAAAATGTAAAAAGGGATCATGACGAGCTGAAATATTGTTTGACATGACTTCTCAATATTAAAAATCACTTTTCTTGTCAAAACTATTCTGTTACCCTGAAATAAGAATTATCAGTAATTGAAAGGACTTATGTTATTAAACGTCATTACGAGGACGCCTCAGGAATCTTCCCACCGGTCATTCAGAGGGAGTCCTCAAAGGGCGACCGAAGAATCCATATTTTTTCTCTTCGGAGTGGTACTCCTAACTTTTTTTCTTTTTTGTTCTTTTTATATTCCCCAGAATGCCCATGCCCAATCCGACGACATCTATGAAGATTCTGATGCCTTTGGTTTAGATCATCGCCAGGAGAAAGAAGACGAAACTTTTTTCTACTTCGGACGATTCTTCATGCTCGGAGCTGAAACAGGAGTTCGAACTTTTACCGGAAACTTAGGCGCCATTTATGAGCCAGGACTTGAAATTGGAACTTACGCAACTTACTTCATGACCTTAGGATTCTCCTTAGAATTAATGCTGGATTATAGCTGGCATAACTTTGTCGTTGATAATATCTCGGGCACTGTCAGTCTTCTTAATGTGAATGTAAATGGAAAATATTATATTACATCGACTGAATTTAATCGGGCGCTTGCCTATGCTAATCCGTACGTTTTTGCAGGGTTTGGGCAATATTTCAGGTTCACAGGCTCTGACGCCTTTCGTAGAGAAACTAAAGAAAATGCCTTTGGGGTCGATTTTGGTGCTGGCTTTGAATTCCCGCTTTCAGAAAGAAAACTTTATGCTGGGTTTAAAACAATTTTTCATTGGATTTTCTTTAAGGATGAACATATGGGATCTGTTCAAGGAACGCCCTTGGATGGTGACGCTGTGTCTTTCCTTCTGACGTTGAATTACAATTTTTAATAAGACAACGTGGGCGAACTACTCACAAAAATATCGTCATAATCTGCCTTTGCAGAAGAATTCGTATTGTTAGCATCTGAAGAGATAAGAACCCCAAAGGCTTCATATTCTGATTCATTAATCTGGGGATGATTTTTTAAAATTATCTCTTGAAAATCACGTTGAATATTCACCTCATCATCAACCCATAATGGCTGCCCGTTGGCATCGGAGGGCCCCTCGCCACTGCGAATAATTTTAAAATAGGTTGGGAATGATTCATTAAATGAAGGGTTAGGAAATACCCGCCCAGGTTGCAAGACCCTACTCCAAATGTATTGAATTATTTTTTGAGAACCTACGAGCCCTCTTTTGAAAAACACAATATAAACTGCAGCAGCACTATCATTTAAATACTGAACATCTTCTTGAGAGTTTGATGGAAACTCATGCACTCTCCACTTCCATCGCACATAGGGAAGAGCTCTGAAATCAAAATGATGTTCCTTGGTGATTCTTGTAATTTTAACATCCATATCATTATCAATTTCTTCAGACTGGGAACTAACCCTGTCATCTACAAAGGCTTCCAAATACTTATTTCCATTTTCCAGCCTTACTTTATAAATATCCGTATTGAGAAAATTTCTTGCGAATATCCCCCATCCTTTGCCAAAACCATTAGGCTCTCCATCGTGGCGCGGAAACTTTCCCACCTCATAGGACTCAAAATCCTCCACCACGACCCGTTTGGCTTGTGCGAAACCTGCGAGGCAGACCAGAAAAAGAAAAATAAGCACCTGACGATACATGACACATCTCCTTCTCTACTTGTTACAAACTGATCCAGTATTTGTGTTGGGACAGTGATATGAAAACGACACCCTGAGGCTATTGTATCACACTTCATGAGCCATCTTAAGGGCCTCTATGGACTTTAAACTATTAATTTTACTATAGTTTTTCTTCTAGATTGGAGCGGATTTCGTAGATTGTCTGGGTCAAAGCTGTTTTTATAAGCCATTTCTGAACCCAGCGAAAGAACGAAGAACTTGATGTATCCCACTGGCCTTCAAGGCCTACCAAAGTGCTATTCTTCTCGTGCACCTTGAGAACTGTAGATCCTTTCATACCTGAAAATTTGAAATCAACATCTTCAAATTGTGTGTTGGAAATTCTTTCAGAGAGATCATGCCCCGAAAGAAATTTCCATGTAATATTATCTTGATCTTTTTTTTGTTTTGAAAAATCTAAATGGACAGCTGTGTGGATTTTATAACTACAGAAAAGAAAACAGGCTTGAATCATAAATATACGATTTTTCCGATTCATTTGAAGTGCATCAACTTTTTTGATTTTTTTAGACAAAGATTGAAGTAATTGTGGATCGTCAAATATTTTGCGAAGTTTATCTCGTTCCTTTTTAACAAGCCCTACTGAAGTTACAGAAAGCCTGCGTCGATCATCGGGCACTTCTTCAACGTAGGTGGAACTTACAATTTCTCCCTCAAGAACTTTTTGAAGAAGACTATCCGGAATAAGCGAAGATGGGACAGCTCGTAGAGGCAGGCTGAGACAGAAGAAAATACAAAAATAAAGAGGCCCTCGCAATGACAG
The DNA here is from genome assembly GCA_016182335.1 of Deltaproteobacteria bacterium. Lineage (GTDB taxonomy): Bacteria > Bdellovibrionota > JACOXK01 > JACOXK01 > JACOXK01 > JACOXK01. The sequence goes on from JACOXK010000156.1 coordinate 2,785, forward strand.
ATGAAGCGTCCTTGAATGACAGAGAATATTCATTTTTTTTCGAAAACAACCGAAAAGTAAGAACGTAAACCCTCTGTGTTAAAAATAGCATGAGGTGAAACTTATGTAAAATTGGAGGAGCGATGAAAGAACTCGCCTTTAAAAGACCAGAACCTCAAGAAAACCGTCAAAGCCAGCAAACCCCTGATATTCAAATGAAAATGGATTACTTAATTCAATTTCTCATTGAAAAAGGCGTTATTGATCCGCTCGATTGGAAGGCTTATCTCGTTGAAAAGAAGAAAGCTGCTTAATGTTTTAAAAAAACTCGTGCTGCATTATTGGAAAAGTTTTCTAGAAATCCTTCGGATTCAATGGTTACTATTATTGTATTCCAATTATAAATTCGCGCTCCCGTAGCCATAGCAATAATACTTATTGGAATACGTACATGAATTTCTTTTTCAGACCTAGCACCTATAACATCAATTATTTGAGAAACTTCATAGTTGCCTTTTATTATTTGGAGAAGATCATCTCTACTTTCAAGGGAATTCAGATGTGCATAACCCTTATAAAAATGAACTTTTAATTGTGCCGTAGGTGAATCCTGCTCTCCTAAGTTTCTTATCTTAACAAGAATATCAAGGTTTGCATCTGTCAAAGTCTTCTTCTCAAGAATAGATGAAATTTCATGAGCGTACACGGCAAGATCAGGAGTTTGAGAACGCACTCTGCCCTGTACAGATGCTTTTTCTTTAGTAATAGGAGATTTCTTGATCAACCCCTCACGAAGAACTTTCCAATAGGTAAGCCCCAAGTCGTCAATAACATAATTTATCCTGTCGCCCTCTCCATCAAAATAAACCCTCTGTAAAATGCCTAAAGCATCGACAACACCTTTTTCAGCTACAAAAGCATAAGTTTTTTTTGGATCTAAAAGCTGCCCCGCGATCAGGACAGTTTCTATGGGATTCTGATCGGCTGAATAAACAATTTCAGCATTCGAAAAATTCACAACTCTCTTTGCCTTTAAAAGCACTTTGAGAATTTTTTTCAAGTCCTCTCCATTCATAGAAATCTTATACAAATGCCAATTGTCATTGGTTTCATGATTGTAAATAAGACTCATAGCGTCATAAACTTCAACAGAATGAATAGGGCCTTTATTAAAACCTTGGCTTAAAAAATCACTCACGGTCACAGCAAACTCGATTGCTGGATCCACTGCTTTTGCCTTTTCGTAAACAATATCGGAAATAAGGTTTCCAAGTGGAGATTCACACTGTGTGATTTTAGGTAAGTCAATTTCAGTGAGTGCTACGACATCATCGAAAATAGGACCATGTTTATCTATCAGCGCTCGCTTATACCCACCCACTAATTCTTTCAAATCCGGACTTTCCTCAATTTCGGAAAAAACAGGAATTGTTTTAGAATCTTTTAATGACAAAGTTCGAGTGTTTCTATCAAAGCTAAAATCAAGCCGCCCTAAGTGCATTCCATATTCGCCCGTTTTTAAAAGCCATGTTTTAGGATACTGAACCTGCTTTTTAAGGCCCACCAGTTGCTCCCGAAGGGGAGCTTTCTCTTCTTCCGGCAATTCTGGATTTTTGAGCATCTCATCAATCACCTCAATTTCCTCGATAAGAGCTTTCATATCTTCAATTTCAAAAAGACGAGCTTTTGGGAAAAGATGGTGAGAGTGACCTCCCAGAATGACATCAATTTCAGGAACTTCTTTTTCAAGAATTTCATCAAGTTCGTCTGGCATATGGGTCAGCGCTACAAGCACATCAACCTTGGGACGCAACTGTGCAACTATACTTTTAGCAATTGAAATGGGGTTTTTAACCTCGACAGGAAAAAACATATACTCATAGAAAAATTCAGATGTAGAGAGACCAAAAACTCCAATTTTAACTCCGTCACACTCGATAATCTTCCAAGGGGCATCTGAAGTTTTTCCAGACTCCACATAGGCATCATATGTTTTAATATAATTGTTCAAGGAGGATGTGAGCTCCTCATAAAATAAATTTGAAGACAAGACGGGAAATTTAATTTTAGATTTTTTCAAAAGATTTTCTAAAAAATACGGCCCCCGGTACCAATCATGATTCCCCAAAACGACGGCATCAGCACCCAGTCTATCAAGCATTTCAAGTGAAGCCCTAGCCTTATCTACCTGAAAAAAAATACTTCCTTCAGAAAAATCTCCAGAGTCAAAATAAAATACATTTTTTTCCTGAGCACGTATCCTATCCATTATGGTTTTGAGCCGCGCATATCCACCCAATTGAAAAGGACCTTCCTGCACCGGAAGAAAATGGGAATGCAGATCTCCAGTTTGGAGAAGGGTAAAATCAAACTTTTCATCTGCGTAAATTATTTGAGAAAGAAATGAGAGAAGAAAGAGGAAACATATTGATTTAGTGGTGATCCTTCGGCTAAGCCTCAGGATGACAAAAGAGTGCCTCTGAATGACAGGAAAGAACACGCTCAGGATGACAGAAAAAAAACTCATGAGAGCACCTCCATCAGTTCGTTGAAGCAATGGCTTCAATTTCAATACTGACACCTTTGGGTAATTCTTTAACAGCCACACAGGCCCTGGCGGGCTTATGCACCGTAAAATAACTACCGTAAACTTCGTTTACAGCAACAAAATCGTTCATATTAATCAGAAAAATCGTCGTTTTGACGACGTTATTTAGGGAAAGTTTCTGAGACTCCAGAAGAGCTTTCAAATTTTCGAGCACGATTTTTGTTTGTATTTTAATATCACCTTTTTCAATCTCACCGCTGCGAGAAAGATCAATAGGAATTTGACCTGAAATGAATAAAAGTGAACCTACTTGAACGGCCTGTGAATAAGGTCCCATCGCCGCCGGCGCACTCTGAGTTTGTATTAGTTTTAAACTCATAGGCGCAGAAACTAACAAAACAAGTGTTGAATGTAAATAAACTTATTTTGAGGAAACCGGCTGATAGGATTTCAAAAAAATGGCAAACTTATGACCCTGTTTTTGAAATTCCTTTTCAAATTTTTCAAAGTTTGCATAATAGGTATTCATAGCCAAAATAACTGCATTATTAAGTGCCAGATCAGTAAAATAACTATAATCTTTAGATTTAAAGTGGGCTTTTTGAAGTTCTTTCTTGGCGGATTCAAAGATAACTTCTCTTTCTTTGAGGATAGATTCTTCGGTCGGCGTAGCCTCCCTCTGAATGACAGTTTCATCATTACGAGAAGCGCCAGCGACCGAGGGATCGATATTTTTCTTTCCTTTTTCCATTGAATAAAGAGCTTCTAATTTTTCGATCGTTTTTGAAATAAACTTTGAAAACAACTTCGAATCTGAAATTCGAGACAACTGCTTTTTGTAAAGATTTGAATTTTTTCCAAATTTTTCTTCAATATAATCTAAAGTCGCATAAGCCCCCACAAAAGTGGCAAGGGATTCATTCAACTCTGCATTATCTTTGATATAAATAGTATCATGAGCCATTTCATGAAAGAGCATGTCCATTAGGTCTAAATCATCCAATTTAAGCATTGTTGAATAAAGGGGATCATCAAACCAACCAAGGGTACTAAAAGCACTACTTCCTCTCACATAAACATCATATCCTTCTTTTTTCAGATAATGAGCCTCAGTTTGAGCATCTTCCAATTCAAAAAAACCCTTATAGGGAACCTTTCCAACAATCAGAAAATGCCAATAATACGTAGAAAGTTTTGTTTTTTCGCTAGCTGAAACTACATAAACAAGAACTCGTGGATCTTTGGGAAGTTTCACATAAGAAGTATAGTTATCCGATGGTTTAAGTCCTATTTTTTCAACGGCATATTTTTGAACCTCTTGGACCAAGCCAAGTTTTCGAATTTCCTCCGGACTCAGTCTGTATTTTTTTGGATCTTTAAGAATTTTATCAATAGGTTTTGCGCGATGAATATGAGATAAGTGGACAAGCCCCTGTTTGACGACATATGCCATCCCACAGCCATTCAACAAGAAAATGCTTGCGAGCATTATGATAATTTTGTAAATCTTTATCATTACTTAATCTTAAAGAAATTATCATCATCCTACAAGGATGATACATAAAAAAGGAGTTTTGGATGGAATTTAAACTTCCGGATATTGGTGAAGGCGTTCATGAAGGTGAAATCGTTAAATGGCATGTTAAAGAAGGAGATTCTGTCACTGAAAACGCCCCGCTTGTCGATGTCATGACCGATAAAGCTACCGTTGAAATCTCTTCTCCAACTTCTGGAAAAGTAGCACGAATTCACTACAAAGAAGGTGACCGTGTTGAAGTTGATTCTATCATTGTTACTTTCGGGACTGAAGTCATTCAGAAGGAGGTAAAGCACGCAGCACAGCCGACAGAAGTGTTTCCATCAAAAAATATCGATCCTTCTGCCTCTGGCACTCAGGATGACAAAAAACAACCCTCAACACCCCAAGTCCTTGCTGCCCCAGCCGCTAGAAAGCGAGCACAAGAACTGGGAATTAATCTTTCCCTTGTCAAAGGCAGCGGACCGGGTGGTAGCGTCACTGTTGACGACGTTGAAAAGCAAAAATCAGGTTCTGTTTCATCCAAGACGGCTCAGACAGATCTGGCCCGATTCGAACCCATTGCCATTCCAAAAATAGGTCCTGAAGAAAGAATTGCAATTAAGGGGATTCGAAAAGCAATAGCAAAAAGACTTCAAATGGCAAAATACTATGCTCCACATTTTACACATGTTGAAGAGGCTGATCTTACGAATCTTGTAAAGCATCGCAAGAAGAATAAAGCCTTAGCAGAGAAAAAAAAGATAAAACTGACCTATTTAGCCTACTTTGTAAAAGCGCTTGTTGCCTCTTTGAAAGAATTCCCATATTTGAACGCATCTCTTGATGAAACAACTCAAGAAATTGTTTTGAAAAAATATTTCAATATTGGAGTTGCCGTAGATACGGCTGATGGTCTTGTTGTGCCCGTCCTTAAAAATATAGATCTACTTTCTCTTCATGATGTGGCTCAAGAAATTGAGCGTCTGGCAGCTGCAACGCGGGAGAACAAAGCTCGCCCAGAGGAGTTAAAAGGCTCTTCATTTACAGTCACAAGCATTGGCTCCATAGGAGGGGTTTTTGCAACACCAATTTTAAACTATCCCGATGTTGCTATCCTTGCCATCAACAAAATCGTTGAAAGGCCTGTAGTTATTGAGGGTGAAGTGAAAATTCGACACATGATTTATTTATCTCTGACTCTAGATCATCGAGTTGTAGATGGGGCTGTAGCTGCACGGTTCTTGAATCACTACATAGAGCAACTGCAAAAACCGGAGAAATTATGAAAAACTGTGATGTCGTTGTCATAGGTGCAGGCCCAGGCGGTTATGTATGCGCTATAAGGCTTGCCCAGCTTGGCAAAAAAATCATCCTTGTTGAAAAACATAAGCTTGGGGGAGAGTGTTTGAATTATGGATGCATTCCTTCAAAATCCCTCATCTTCACAAGCTCTTTATTAGATAAAATAAAATCGGCAGAAAAGCTTGGGCTGGAAGTTGATAATGCCAGAATCAACATGGAAAAGCTTCAGACATGGCGCAAAGGTCTTATTACAAAACTTAATCAAGGTATTGGTTTTCTCTTAAAACAAAATGGTGTTGAGCTTGTCACAGGAGAAGCACATTTTATTGATTCTCATAAAATAGAAGTGACCTCTCCCTCTTTACCGCAAGTGATAGAAGCACAGAACTTTGTCATAGCTACGGGAAGTAGCGCCATCCAAATTCCGGGCTTTGAAGTTGACGGTCAGAAAGTGATTGGTTCGAAAGAGGCACTTGTGGCATTATTTCCTCGGCCGAAAAATTTGGCAAGGGAGCTAAAAGTGCCTGTATTGGCA
>JACOXK010000157.1 GCA_016182335.1 Deltaproteobacteria bacterium
AAATTCAGCATAAGCGTTAAAACCCATTCTAGAAAGCTCATTAAAAGAAGGCGGCCCTTCAAGGTGCGTTTCTTTATGTTGATAAAATGCTGTGCCTCCCTGACAACTTTCGTTGGGATTAAGATAGATAACAGCAGTCCAATCACTGATGCCATCTACATGAACTTTAAGCCATGAGCGCTCATCATCTCTCATGATTCTAAATTTTCCAAATGTCATTGTTGACTCATCAGTTTCGATAGAACATCGAATGATACTTTCAAATTTTTCCTTAACTCCATTAGAGGTATAAGCAAACTTACTCTGATCCCCAGGATAGTTAAGGTTTGTAACATCTTCATAGGGCGCCCTCAAGGCTAACTTTCTGACTGCATCTGGGTTTTTATAAAAGTTATCGATGATGTAGAGTTTTTTATCCATTGGTGTTAGCTCTTTCCTTTTTCTGTTGAAAAGAAAAAAATTTGAATAAGACGACTATTTGGAGTGTCTGTTCCGAAATAATCATCTGCAGCGTGAAATACTTCGTGTCCTTTGAGTAAAATCATTCGATTAAACTTCATAGGAACGTGTGCTGTTCTAACCCACTTGGAATGATCTAGTGTATCTTTTAAGACTATTTTTTCACCAAACTCTTCAATGCTTTCAAAGCAAGTTTTTTTAATTCAGATTCAGAAGGTGCTCCATCCAGATTTGTTTCTTTATGTCTAAAAAAAGTAGTACCTCCATGACAATGGTCATCTAGACTTAAATAAACAATAGCGCTCCATTCTGAATAATCGAAATGAATTTGTCTTTCGACTTTATGTGTTACATTCATAGATCTAAATCTTCCAAATGCATATTCTTCCGGGTTGATAACAATTTTTGATCGAACCAGTTCCTCAAATATTTTGATGATTTGATCGTTGTAAAAAAAATAGCGACTTTCTACTCCATAATAATAAGGACTGTGTTCCATTGGTTTGAGATATTCAGCCTTGAGGGCTAAGTCGCGAACACTCATGGGGTTTTTATAAAAATTATCAACAACAATAATTTCAGCCATTTTTTGCCTTCCAGTGGGTTAGCGGTTTAGAGCCAACAATTTCTTCCAAAGCCTGCAACTGATCAATTCTTATATTTTTTTCACTGATCATCATGGCAGCAGTCTGGGGTAAATAAAAATGAATGAAATCTTGTGGAATTGATTCAAATAGAAAGCCCCAATTTTTAAGAACAAAATCTATAAACCACGTGGCATTATCTTCGAAACGTTCTTTTTCAGCAGCTATAAAAACTGGAAAAAAGATATTCTCCTTTCTGTTATGAGCTACTAAGTAGGTTAGAAGCTGTTCTGCTCTAACTTTATCGTCAAAGAATTTAAAAAGATCCTGAGGCTTTTCCAGCGACTGATTATTCTTAAAACAGGCTTTACATTGGTTATTAAACTCTTCAAGGAATGGAAACCATCGTAGGGACATCTTTTTCTGGAGTTCTATAAATGCAGAAGAATTCGTTTCAGTGTTTGGCTGTTGAGGGACTGATTTTATGATGGAGCAAAGTCTTAATTTTTGAATTTGAGAGACAAGTTTGTCGCCTTGTTTAAGGTGCTCTTGAGGTAATACAAAAGGTGGCAGTGGAAAAATATTATTACTTGCAAAAAAAGTAAAATTGCGTCTGTAAGGAAGGTATCGAACGTGAGAGAAGTTGGTGTGTAATTGAAACAGGATTAAATTGGCAAATGTATCATTTCCAAGTGGATTTAAATGAGGTGGTAAACCAAAGGAATTAAGAGCGATAATTCCCTGAGGGGTTATCATTTTCTTGAGTAGTTTATAAAAAGAGGGGTTAGATATGTCGCTACCATAGCCATCTGAAGAATACAGATCGACCCATATGATATCGAAAGTATTTGAAGTGTTACTCTCTAAGAATTCCTTTGCATTTTGATGAATACATGAGAATTGCAATTTAGGAAAAAATTTCTTGTAGATTCTTTGAGTTTCTTGAATTGCACTTATATCATTATCGATTGCAACAATTTCTTTAACTTGGCCAGTTGCCAAGATGGGGCGAAGTCCAGCGCCCTGACCAAGGCCAAGCATCAAAACACGGTGAGGAAAGTCGAGCAATAAAGATGGAAGAGAAAACTCATCCCAATACTTACCACTGTAAATTTGATGTGGTAAAAAAAAGGACTCAAGACCTTGAACTTTGTCAGTTCGAATCTCTTTATAAACAGGTTCAAGGGAATCAAAATAAAACATAAAATTCCAGAATTATATAAAATTTTAGGGGGGGAAAGGAAAGGCCAAGACATATTAATCCTTGGCCTTATGTAGTAAATCTTAGAGTACTTCTAAAATCTGATCAACTTCTTTTTGAAGCTTTTCAGGCAGACAGCCATTTTTTACTGGACATGCCATATTATCTTGTGACCATTTCACGTAGGTGCGTTTTGAATTTTCCTTTTTTTGTTCTTCTTGGACGTCTATGTTGTTCATAGTTAACCCCTCCTTTTGTTAAGAGCCAACGTATAGACGACAAATGTTAACGAAGCAAGTCCTTTTTTGAACATCCTTCTATTGCTATAAAAAGTTCATTTTTTCATGTCGTATTGAATGAATCTAGGTACGTTCATCGATGAGAAATTTTCTTTTTCCTGAAGCTGAATAAACTACATCCGAACTATTCAATTCTTCTATTTTAAGCTCACTAATAATTTTCATTGTTGATTGATGAGAAAACTTTGAGTTGCCCTTATTCAGTTCATTTTTTAAAGTATCACCATTGATCTTATTTCTATAGTCAGAGTGTATTTTAAAAACAAACTCCTCTTGGTTTCCATTGGTAATTCTTAATCTCCAGGCACACGCCTCTATAGGAATTTTGAATAAAAAAGGAATTGAATGCAAAACTTCCTGATCAAATTTTTCGCCCCCTATTTTTATGTAACGTGATTTTCGACCTTTTAATTTTATAATGCGAGATTTTCGGCCACAAGGACACTCCTTCATATCAGCCCACTCTGCAATATCTCCAGTCTTTAATCTAATCACTGGAAAGAGATATCGATTCAGATTTGTCACAACAAGACAGTTATCATCATCTTCATCTTTAATGATTTCAACCAACTGAAGTTCTTCATGTATATGATACGCGTCTGTTTTAACAGAATCGCATTGAAAACCAATCGATCCGGTGTCTGAAGTCTGAAAGGTAGACCTAAGTTTTAAGTTTTCAATTCCAATTCTGCTTGTTATTCGCTCCACCAGATCTTCGCGTAGCTTCTCACCACCAGTTACGATGAGTTTAATTCTGTCTAATTTTTTATTGGATGCATCTAGATATTGAATAATGGGAATAAGATCACTTGGCATCACTAAGAGAACATTCGCTGCAAAATCCTCAATAAGGGATACTATTTTTTCGGGATCATCTGAAATTCCAATAGGGAGGATCAAACAAGCTGTGTGTTTAAGGCCGTGATAAACTGTAAATTCGCTTGAGAGCAAGGAAGGAATTCCAAAGGTAGCTACCGTGTGGTTTTGTTGAATGCCAGCAGTAAAATAACCTTTACCCTGAAAATAACAGTTATTTATAATCTCATCAAACGATAAGCATGTAGATAAGGGGGCACCTTGTGTACCTCCAGAAGAAATAACAATAGCACTCCCTCGATCACGATTAAGAGTTGCTATTTTTGAAAACTGCTCAATTAGAAGAGGCTTATGATCCGAGGTGTCTTCTGGCAGAATATGTTGCCACTTTGATAAAATGTTCGCTTCAGTTACGGTGCCTTCTATTTGTTCTAATCTGTTTTTTGTTAATGGATGACATTTTGCATGCAGAAATAATCGATATAGCAATTTTTGGTGCAAGCTTCTTTTTTCATCGAGAGACAAATAATCAAAATCCACTGTGTTTAAAAAATTCTATTATTCAATTTCTATTTTCTCCAATTTGTAGAGAGAAGATGTTGAAATGAAAGGCAACAAATGCAGAAGAGCAAAAGCCAAAAGTCCTATGGAGAGTTCAAATAGTGCAGAAGCAGATAAGACATAAGCGACACCCCACACATCGGCTAAGCCAGTAGAAATGAGGGTCATAGAGGCGCCACCAACACCGCCAGCAAATTGCAATACAGAGAATAACATAGGTCGGTAACTGCTTTTTACTCTTTCTTGAATCTCAGATTCAACACTTACTAGAGTTAATGTACCAATAATTCCCAAAAGGCTAAAAATGAGATACCCGTAAGTTAACGGTAACCCATAAGAAAAAACGTAAAGAATCAAACCATCAAAAACAATCAGCAGTGAAATGACTTATTTCTAAAATCGCGGTAACTATAATATAGAGTACAACGATAATTAATATATCGGGCGTTGACCTCAAATATTTCAACGTATTTAAAATGCCACCATAGCCATGTCCAACTTTCGACTCTATTTTCTCAATAGCCTCACTTTCAAAGTGATTTTTTTGCGGAATAAAAAATATGATTAGAGAGATGATACCCATCAGTCCTAAAGCAAAGAGACCTCCCAAAATACCTGTCATAGCCCCACCCAAGGTCGGACCAATGATAATGGCCAAACTTCCTAGAAAGGCTCTTTTTGAATTAAATTTAACTCGTTTACCGCTCGGAATAAGATGGCTGTCATAGGACAATTTCGAAGTGCCAATAATTTGCTGAAGCAATCCTGCTATAGCGGCAACAATAGCGAAATGGTAGGTGTCTTTTGCAGCTAAAGCACCGACGAGAAGAATAAAGCCTCTTGTTATTAAACCAAATCTGAGAATAGAAAATGAACTAAAATGATGAATAATGATATTAGAGAAGTACACAAAAACCAAAGAGGGCAGGAGCATAGCAACACTGATAATTCCTATATCAATGGCCCTGTTACTTTTTTGATAAACACACACCATGAGAGCTGTAAAAATAAATTGGTTGGTAAACTTTATGAGAAAATCTGCTACTAAGCTTCGAAGTGCTGAAGATTTATTCAACATGGAAACCCCATTCTATTCAAAAAGTCATCACATTTATCATCCGCAAAAGACATCATCCAATCCAAACCCAGTCATATATCAGAGCGCCAATTTAATAGCCATAGAGATAGGCATAAGTTAGTAACTTTTGTTTAATTTATTTTATAGAAAAAGGATCTCGTGGGCAGGGTTTTTCGCCAGCACGATGTGCATCAAAACACTGTCCTTTCTCATTGGCGATGACACCAAATTGCAGCACCCTTCCATTGCCACGAAATGTACCAATCCCCGGAAATGTGTACTCATGTTTTTCTGTCTTTCGAGGGTCTTTAAGATCACCCATTCCACCAATATAAATTATTTTCCCTCTCTTGAGGATAGAACTAATGAAATTTATCCGATCATAACAGCTTTCTTTATCGAGAAGATTATTTTGAGTAACACTCAGTACTGTATTTTCGTCGTCCAAAACATGGATCATAAAACCATATGCATCTTCAGGATCAGGAATGTCGGCATCGTAAATCCACTCGCACTCAAGTAAAACTCGGTCAGGCGTCACATTAAGTTCAACACTATTGTTGCCTTGCTTACCGACTCGATAGCTGCTGGAGGTAGAACAGGACAAGAAAATAAATAATAGTAATATAATTATGTTTTTATTTCTTCTTAAGATTCTCATAATGCTTCCTGAAATTAATGAGCGCGTTCTTCTTTAGCCTTGAATTACTCTTGAGCATTCCTTTATATTCTAATATCATTTCCTCATCAGTGGGCGTTCTTCCGAGCTTTCTCGTTGCCATTTCTCTTTTTTTGAAAAGCCAACGCACAGCCATAGGAATTGCAATGTTAGGATTTTTTAAGTCTTTGAGACGAATCTTATTAAAAATAAAATCTTTAGCTTCTCCATTTGGATCTTGAAGGATTCTCAGAGTTTGTTTTGTAATTTGAGTAATACCGAATGCTTTTTTATTTCCTCGAGGATTAGCATCAAACCCAGATTCACTTGCAATTAATGCTTTAATGACATTTGGATGAATTTTGGGGTCTACGTTGAACTTTCCATTAAAATAATCAGTCCAAAACGCTATAATTTCATCATATTGATTGCCATTTTTATAATCTAAGTTGTTAAGTGTAGGACATGTCAGCCTTGTTTTATCGTAGGTTTTGAAGATTTTCTCTATTTCTTCAGCATCAAGATAAGTACCAGGCAGACGTCTTAAATGTTGATCGACAATGGTAATTCCTGAAGGGTTTTTCTTACTGACAGGAACATGTCTTGGGTGCGCGTGAACAGTGGTTATTTTTTTTTGCTTGTCTCCAGACATCAAAATAATTCTATCTTCATTCTAAAATAAATAAAGCTCATATTTTGATATATATTTAAAGAGCCTGATCTGGAAATAAATGCCTGGCAGAAATACGCATGTCTCAGGTTGCAGAGAAATTAAAAAACTATTGTGGTTGTGGGGATGTGAAAATTTCTTTTGGGTTTGGTCCGTACTGGTTTGCACCGAGTTGGCTGTCGCTCAATAAGAAAACGAGCATAATAACACTTCCAACAACTGGGATTAGTCCAATAAAAAGACATCATCCGCTATGAGCAAGCTAGCCCCCTATATCATGTGGAGATAATTAGTCACTCGACCCATAAGTGATGTCAAACCCTTGCCCATTTAATGGGGCAGTTTAATTACGACTGGTTCTTATCGGTCATAGTGGCGGAGGATCAAAAAACGAAAAAGCCGGTTCCCGTCACGATATGAAGCCATTTTTTGTCCGGTTTCGCAATAACCTAAAATACTATAATCTAATTGTGGTTCTTGAGTTAATTCATTAAGCTTTCGAGATACAGGCTGCAATTTATGATAAAGCTTTACAATCTCTCATTAAATTTCTTATGAACATCAAGTTTGCAAACGGGAATGCGCGAACTTCCGATAGGATATTGCCTGTTGCACATATCAATTTGGCGTATTTTTTTAGATTTAAGTTCTCGATAAGTGGCAATCTCAGCCTCGTGTTGGCGATAGAGCTCACAAGCTGTGAAGACCTTTCCTAAATAACTTGAGAGTTCAGTATTGAGAGGATTTGAGGGGCATGCTTTGCACGTTGTATCAATGACCGTCAGTAATTGACAGGGTGTCTCATAGATCTTATCGATTCGGCGAGAACGTAACCCAACATCTACCTCAAATGCCCCTTGTCTTAGGAGATCTATTTCTTCAGCCTCTTCTGCTTTATTGAAAGTTGGATATGCGACGCAACACAAGACTATTATTAGCCTGATATATCTGAAATTCATTTTTTCCCCTTTATGACTTCCATTATATCAAAATTTAGGACTCAAGATGTTTTTTTAAAAATATGGTAAAATGAAGATGTTGTGTTGTTCCTCTCGAAGGAACATCTATCTTTCTTGAATTTCTAGTAGTTTCAAATCCTTAAGCCATTGCTGGGACTGTCATTGCGAACCCGATTGCGGGCGTGGCAATCTTAGCGGAGTGGCTGTGGGGTGTTCAATAAGGGGGTGTGTTGTGAGGATATTTAAATCTCTTTTATTTGTCTTATTTCTAGTGCCATTTTTGACGTATTCTGAGGGCTCTGCTTCTAATTCTGAGGGCTCTGCTTCTAATAATAAAAAGAGCCGATCTATCGCTACGAAGGATTATCGATATAATAAGCGTGATATTTCGACGAAGCAGGATACATCGAAACAGTCTAAAAAGACCGATCCGTTTTTTACGAGTGATGACCCGGGTGATAGGCCCATGGTGAACGATGATCCTGGTGATAGGCCTATGATGAATGGGGGGGGCATTGAAAAACAGCGAGCTCCTGCGAGCCAAAAGAAACTAAAAGAAATGAATTTTAATCAAGATCAGTCTTTAAAAAGCTGGCAGGATAAGAGTTAGAACTCGTTCTTGCTTTCAACTGGAGCTCTCTCCCCTTCGAAGTGTCGTGCTTCGATAATGGGTTTTGATTTCGACAGCTCATCTACAAGGGTGGAGAGTTCTTTTCGTTTTATAGGATCAAAGTGTAGAAGTTTGTATTTCATCTGACAGATCGTTTTTATGATTCCGAGGTAACTGTCAGATGAAATACGAACTTCTACATCTTATCTTCTAAACTCAAGTCAAAAAATAAATCCATCTGGTTTTTTGGTGAGTGAATAAAATGTTGTGCCTTGGTAACAAGCTCCTCTATTTTCTCAGGATACTTAGATGAACCGAACGTCTTAATAACTTCATATACACCTCTCGATTTAGAAATAACTTGAATGCCTATAGAACCGCTACGATTGGGTACTTTGCGAACAAACATGCCACATAAATAATCATGCAACACCCAAAGTGGAACACGAAATTTAATGCTTTCAATAACTTACGAGAAATTTAGAAAACCTTGCGGAAGTCAGGAAAAATACTTGGAAATGGTAACTCTCTCAGTAAAAGTCCAAGTTCTGCCAATAATTGTTACTTCTCCCCGACTCACTTTAGAATCTCCGCAATAATGTAAGGATGAACGTTAATAATTTCTATGTTTGAGAATTTCGATGAGCTACCATCGGTTAAAGCCAATTAAACTAACTTTACCATTTTCTAAATTAACTTCATAATCAAATCCAAATTGTGAATATGCATAGAGCCTTCCATTTTCGTATTTAAAACCACAATAGGGATTTGGGCGCCCCGGATGATATGGGTCGGGGGGTGATTCGGCCTTTTCGATTTGCCAAAAAACATTGCCTGATAAATCGACTAAGAAGATATTTCTATCATCAGTTAACCCGCTGCCTTGGTGCGTTTGAACGACGATTTTATCATCAGAGATGATTTCAAAGCGTTCAATTTTGTCTGGGAGTTCACAGAGCACTTTCCAGGCATTATTTTTTTTAATTTTTAATAATTTGTTTAACCCTTTTAATTCCATAGTTCTGTTGATACTTTCCATTCAGGTTGAACTCTATCCAATATTTCCCACTGAAATCCACCACCTTTTCCCCATTTGTTAGGACCAGCAATTCCACCTCTTACTTTAGTACCTGCTGGAATTTTGATTTCAGTAATGAAGTTTGCATTATTTGGGATTGAAAAAGTCTCTTTAAGTTCTTTTTTTGAAAGAGTACGCGGATTCACATGTAGAACCCATTCTTTTACTGCGCGCATTGATTCATCATGCACTCTCCACACAGTGATGTCGTTTTTCAGCGTTGTTTCAATAGCATTCTTTCCGGCGCGCCACGCAGGTTCAAATCCATTTCTGATTAAAGTTTCATTAATTACATCTGTGCTTACTCTGTCCCATTTCAAGCCCTTGCTATGAAGCTCTTCACCCAAAGCTAAAACTTCTTCGAGCTTTCCAAATCCACGTTTTGCCAATTTGCTGGTATAATCAGACGCAATTCGAAATCCAGCTCCCGAACCTACAAAAAGACCGATCAGACAAAAGCTTCTCTCTGCAAAAGAGAGTTCCTCTTGTGTAATCATGTCAATGCCAGAGACAAGTTCGAACCAATCTCGAACATCATTGACACCGGGAGCAATTGCAGTGCCTAAATCAGTAGCTAAACGAAAATATCCCCATGCTGTTTCTTTAGATCCGTGATCCATTGCTTGGAACCCACGATTTGAAAGCTCAAATGTCGCATAATTAAGCAAGCGCATGTGATCATTGTTTTTAAAGCTTTCAAGATAATCTTGATTAGAAAAAAATGGATTTGATAAAGTGTTTCGAAAAATGTCCATTTGGTTGGATCCAAAATTCTGTTGTTCAAATCCAAAATCCAAAATACTTAAAGTTTCTCCAGCTTGTATTCGCAATTCTGTTTGTAGTTCATGAAATGATTTATTTGCATTTAATCCATGGAAAAAAGAAGCCATTTCTTCGGATGTGGAAAATACTGGAGTCTGATCATGAAGAAGATTTTGTCCAAATTCGTTTGCTGTCTTTTCTAAATCTCGCATAGCAATTTCATTCAGAGTCGCCCGCTCGATATCAGTATGCATTTGTTTTCTGCGTTCACTGAAAATTCCATTTTCAGTATCAACAAACTTTTCAAGTTCAGATTGTAGCTGAAAAACTTCTTTTTCTAATGAGTTATTGATAGTTGTTTGTTCTTTAATGGAAGCTTGTGCCGTATTTTGGAATAAATCTAGATATTTGTTTATGTCAGAGACTTGGGCAACATAAGCCTCCACTGAAGAGGGTAAGAATGGTCTTCCCTGAATAATATTCGAAAGCGAAGTAAGACTAAAAGGATTCCTAGATGAATCAAAACCATAATCTTGAAATTTATACTTGTAGGCAGAGTCTGCATAAAAAATTGTTTGATTATTAGAAATGCACTGAGAATATTCCAATTCTAATCTAAGTCGCTCGCTTGCTGATGGCGAATTTTGCAGCGCGGAAAGAATGGACTCACAACTATCTGCCATAGTAAGAAAAGGAAACGTGAAAGATAAAATGAAGAAAGCAAACTTTTTCATCATCCCTCTTTTTGAAATGCTTTCCATTTTAATCGGAGTCGCTGTATGGCTTGCCGATGAATGTCAAGATGGTCAAGCTCATAAATGAAATTTGGGTCTTCAGGGGAGTTAATAAGTTCTTCATATTGTTGATCAAGTTCATTTTGCTTCTTTACAAAAGCAAGTTCAATGGGGTGAAGATAAGGATAATAATGTTTTCTATCGAATTCTTCTTTTTCTTTCGCAAGTTGAATTCCTAGTTGTCCATCTATAATTCGATCGCGCCGATCAATGAGGTACACTAAAGTTTTATTGAAAATATTTTCTAAAGCTTTAGCGTCATCATAAACATCATTTATTTTTTTTTGAATTTTTCTTGTAAGAGATAAACTTTTTGCTTCTTTTTGATTTAAATACGCAAGAGCTAATTCTTGATACTCAGGTTCATCAATGATCGCTTCATAAAACTCTTCAGAAGCTTCCTTAATTTTATCTTTGATTTCGCTGTTTTCATAAATTTGATAGATATTTTTCACTCCATCCACAAAAGCCCTCAGAAGGTTAGCAGAGTTTTCATCAGCTTGTTGCTGTTCTGTTTGACCGCTTCCAAATCCAAATTCTGCACCAAATTCGACACCGTCAAGGAGTTGTAAATTTGGCAAAAAAAGTGTTGGAAAGAGCTTTGCAATCTGAAAATATTCTTTAACATTTTTATTTTCATAAAGATTGGTCTGGTCCTTTTCAACTTCATCAATTTGCTTAACAATGAAACCCAATTCACCTACAGAGTTATGAAGCTGTTTTGACATGTCAAAAAAAAGAATTGAGGATTCACGAATTACATTGAATTCTTTCGATTTAAGGTCCGTAAACTTAAGAAGGTGCCAGCCTTCTTCAATGACCGGTTCTAGCTCTAATGTTGCCTGGTATTTTTGATGAACGGTATTTAAGGCGCTTAAATCAAGGTGATGAACAGTTCTTTGAATAGTGGCCTGAGCTAATTCTTTCGAGAGTTTATAGGCATTGTTGGATACCCAAGCTTTTGCAATATCGCCAGCATCCTCTTCTGCATTGGCCCTCATATTTAAAAAAAATACGATTATGACAAAAATAACAAGAGTTTTAACATGTTTCAGCGTCATTATTAAGGACCCTCCTTCAGAAGTCTTTGTTGTTCATTGAGAAGCTCGTAATCTAATTCCGTTTTTTGAATAAAACCTTCGAGCGAAGTTCTAGTTTCCAGACATTCATGCGCAAGCCCTCTTAAAATATTCAATGTAACCAAACGAGCCTCTTCAAGAGTAATTTTTTTATTTGAAAAATTTTCTAGAAGAGTTAGGATTTTTTCTTGTCCATTTTCTGAAAATGATGATTTATTAATCTTTAAATTAGCTATTACTTCCAGCCAAATTTCTTCCAAATTGCGTTTGTTTTGGCCTAACTCATCCATTGTCTGTCCAATGCCTGAGCTCATTTCCTGATAACGATTAACCTGGTTTCTCATATTGTCTAAAATATGTTTGTAGATGCCAAGATTGAGCATTTGAAATAAGCGAATTTTAAGGCTTGGACGTAATTTACTTTCGGAGTTTTCAATGAGCGATAAGAGATGAATTCTTAATTTTTCCGCGATGGGTAAAACTATTAATATATCTTCACCGCTTAATACAGAATCAGAAGTGATCCATCTTTGAAAATTCTTAATTTTTTCAAGCAACTCAAATATATCGGTTTTCTGATCTAGATTACTCAAAAAATATTCGCTGCTTAGTTCTTCGAGTGGTTTGGTAGTATTGATTTTGAAGGGAATAATGAGAATCCCTCGATACGCTAGCTTTTCCATCCATGTAGAATCAGCGTTTTGAGTTAAAGTCTGCGTATTTTTTAGAGTGATGCTTAATTCAGAGTTTTCTGAATTTATAGGAACAAGATTTTGAACGTCGAGTTGGGTGAGCGAGTTTCCTATGGTTGTTAGACCACTGTTAATTTTGCCTATATTTTCTTTTTCATTGAGATGAAATCCGCCAGACCAACTAAAATTTTGAAATAATTCCTGAGCAGTTCTCCCAGTCTTATGGTGAGAGAATTGTACATCAGTTTGAGATTGAAAAGGCTCTGAAAAAGTTTCGGAAAGCTTAAGATCCGTAATTGTGACTGACATTTCATCAACACCGATTGGATAAACAAAAGCAAATTCGAAGTCTGGGTCAAAACAAGCCATAATTTGAATATTAAGCTTCGAAGAAAGAGAATAGCTAATTGGAATACTCCAGCTTTCGTCACTATCTCGAACATGGGTAAAAAAGAACTCATTACCTGCTTGAGTGAGTCCTTCAATGAATCCAAAAAAATGATGATCATTTTCTTCCCAATTATTGGTGTGAAGAAAAGAAATTTTTTGGGTGTTAGAAATACCATTACTCCATTTAGTTTTGGCATTATAACTTTGAGAACCACGACTTAATTCTAAAGTTTCTTCAACATCTTTAATCTCACTTGTGACACTTTGAGTAAGAGTGTCACGGCTTCTATACCATTTTCTTTCACCCTGCTTTACTTTTTTTTCACTTTTGTAGGTTAGGGAGTATTTATATGTGCCGCGCGCTTTGATATGTTCGATTTCAAGAGACCAGAGGGAGGGTGAAAAAATAAGAACAACTAAAAAAGAGAATAATAAATATTTCATAAAATCTCCATTTGATAAGTGTGCCGAATATATAGGCAAATATAATCTGAAAAGCAAGGATAATTATGGTGAAGGGTGAATAGTGGTGCTTCGAACACGTGCTTGAACGCGGGCAGTGGACTCGCGACCAGCCTCTCTTGAGCGTGGGGTTATAAGTCTGGCGTGGACTTCAGCGATGCCAATGGTGCCTGCCCTTTCGCTGCTCTCTGTAACGTGTTCACTGAGAGTAGATTTTAAGGCATCCAATTTCGCTGTAACTTCAGGTTGAGGTTTCGTACTCAGAGAGGCTTCTAGGGCCTTTGCAAAATAGGCAGCATCTTCAAAAGATTCCAGTGCAATGTGGGTTTCTATAATCAGAAGAAGGCATTCATAGTAAGTTCCCTGATGGATATTTCCTGTGCTTGATTTCAACAATTTAACCGCTTTGGCTAAATGACTATTTGCCATTTGCGGTACTCCAGCCTTGAGTCGTTCTTTTGCCATAAGCGCGTGCACGTGAGCAGAGGTTGTTCTTCGTCCCAAGGTCATCGCTCTTGTGAGGGCATCAGAGAGTCGCTTCCTGACAGTTTCTAAAGAACCATCAGGCTTCTCCAATTCAAGCTCTGCAAGGTCAATAAGTAGAAAAAGATGTGAAATAGCAACCTCATTTTTGTTAACTAAATCTAGAGCTATTTTCAAATGGATTTCCGCCCTGTTAAAGACTCCTATTTTTAGGTAGGCCTTACCAATAAGTCGGTGAACGTTGAAGATTCCGTCAATATAATGAAAAACCTCATATACTGGCAAGATACTGTTCCAAATTTCAATTGCTTGTTGCGATTCTCCAATATTATGATGAACAAATGCCAATTGAGCTCTTGCGCGGGAGGCCCCCAATATATTATCAATATCAGAATCAGCTTTGTCGCTTTCTTTGAAATGCCCCATAGCTTTCGTAGGATTGTTGTTTGCATTACTAATCAAACCTAAATTAAATTCTATCTGTGCCACTAAATGCTGTGCAGTTGGAATACGAGATGCAAGTGCCAAAGATTCAGTATATAGCCTCTCTGCCTCGCTATTATTACCAGACTCAAGAGCAACATTTCCTAACTGTTTTTTGGACTCGGCAATAAGGATGGAATCTCCAGATGCATTGGCAATTTCTGCTGCGGAGTTGGCAAAGGACGTACCCTTCTCAGTCTCGCCCTTTTTCATATAAAGCTGGGAAGTTTTAATATGAGACATAACGAGATTAGCACCATTCGTGACTCCTGTTAATTCCAGGGCTACAGTTAAAGCCTGGTCCGTATCACCTAAATGGTCATAAACATCAACAAGTTTGATTCGCAGAGAACTTAATGAACTTTTTGATTTTTCTAACTTCGAAATGTCCAGAATTATTTTTTCTTCTCCCAGTGCACGTGCCTTGACCATATCATTGGCAGCAAACGCCCGCTCAAAACCGCGCTCAAGCCACACAGATAACTCTGATTGTGCTTTGTCTCCTGCACGTCTTAAATGATAAATCATATCATCCACTATTTGTTCTTGAGAATAAACCGCAGGAAGCATGCCGGCTGCAAAGTAATGAACAGCTTCGCGTTGTGAGGGATTCATTGCCGCAACAGCTGCTTCTTTATAAACGGCATGCCTTAAATGAAGAATATTTTCTCCTTCCCAAACAATTAACCCCTCTCTTTCAAGTATTCCTAATTGAAAGAGGTTAAATGGCATTCTTGTTTGATGGGTAAAAGCTCTTGTCTCTAAACTGAGCCATTCCAAGAGATCATAATCTAAGGTTAATCCAGGCGTGAGAACTGAAAGTATTTGATAAACCTGTCTTGCAGGCTCAGGTAATGCTTCAAGCCGCCTTTCTGCTAATTCTCGAAGATTATCTGATAACGATGTTGTGCCATTTTCTTCAACACCATCTCGAAGTTTCCAAACGCCTAAATTTTCATCCTGATAAACAAGATTTTGGTGTTTCATTTCCGCAGCTATCGAGAAGGCAAAAAATGGGTTTCCTTGAGCCTTATTACTTACAAATTTTTCAAGCTCTGGAGCTGTAGTTCCACCCAATTCAACGCGCAGAATTTCTGAAATAGAGGCCTCTTTAAGAGCTTCAAGTTTTTCAACTCGAACGTCATTTTCATTGGGGTAAATGTTATCAGTATTTGCGATTCTTGCAGAACATACAAATAAAACTGGATGGGTTGTTTTTCTAGAAACTTCAAGAATAAACATTCGCTCCTGTTCAGATAGGTTGTGTATATCTTCAATAAAAATCGCAAGCGGTCTTTG
>JACOXK010000158.1 GCA_016182335.1 Deltaproteobacteria bacterium
ATAACCCAGGAATACTTTTTCTTCTCTCCTCTCATAAATGAGGAACGGTCTGTTCCTTTTTCCCGGATAATTTCTGCAATCTTAAATATTTCATCATCGATGTAGTATCCATGAAGTAAACCACTCAAGCCCTCCAATGGTAAAAACCGATATTCTAACGACGCCTTATGACCCCTGTTCCCAAAATAAGTGTAGCCAAGAGTTGCATCTTGATGTGGAGAAAGAGCTAGATAGAGCTGATTCAGCATCGTAAAACCATTTAATTCATTAAAAGAAAATTTTGGAAAGAGGACTCCAGATTGACGCTGCTTGTTAAGAGGCAACAACATGACAGGAAGCCAAAAAACGGGCAGTTTTTTAACATAAAAAATAGGGTTATAAACAAGTCCATATTTTGAGGTGACAGGGATTACTGAAGAGCACCATACCTTCCAATCAGGATTTTTTTGAAAATCATGGTCACAATAGGTCCAATAGCCCTTTTTAACTCCAAAAGAGCTATCAGCATTTCTCTGGATAACTTGCGCTTTAAAAATATCAGCCCCACTTTTAACTCTTCCATTAAAAATTTTGGCCTCACCCTTTTCGTAATAATAAAGCACTCTTTGGGCTTGGATCGAGGTACCATCTTCAAAATTCATGTCTACATTGCCAGAAAGCTCCATAATTTTTTGGTTAAGATCGATGTCTGCCTTCTGCGCCTTCACTTGATTTCCTTCATATTGAAGAAGTACATCACCAGACATAAAAATTTTTTTCTTCTCAACATCAAAATTATGTTTTTTTGCATTGTAAAAGAGTTTATTTTTAGGGCTTACCGATTTTATAAGGGGAACATTCGAAACAGAGGTCTTTGGTTTTTGAAAAAATAATTCACCTGAATCTTCAAGTGCCAATACAAAATGCAGTTTTAAAAAAAACAGGCAAACAAGAGCAACTTTTAAGACCTTCACTCAATTCTTTATGCGAAATAATGTTTCAAAATGCAATATCAGTCTTATCGATCATTATTAACAATATGAGAGATAACTTCTTGAATTTCATTTGACTCCTCAGAAGAGAGCTCTCTGTTTGAGAAAGATTGATACAACTCAACCTCATGAAGCATCCATTGCTGTGCCGTCATAAGAATAGCCTTTGCAAGTGCTTCATTGGAACCCATTTTCTTTTGTAGATCTTTCAAGAAGAGAATTTCTTCTAGGTAACTAGAAAACCTATTTTTATCTTTAAGGGAAATTTCATTTTGCAATTGTGACGAATAACTTTTGGCTGTCTGTTCAAAACTCCTTTTTCTAATATTAAGTCTCGTAAGAAGTGGTCGATAGAAATTCCCTGCTCTTAAATCTTCTGTGAGCTCTACCCCTTTTTCAATATAGTTTTTAGAAATCTCAGAAAATTTTGGATAAAACCCACTTATAGACCTAACAAGAGTTTCATCAAAACTCGTCGACCTATTAGATTGAAAATACAGCCTAAAAATATCTTCCATTCTATTTCTTTCATATTGAACAAATGCCAATTTTTGAATATCCCATTGCGTATCATCGATAGAAGCATCCGGATCCAATAAAAGAGCTTCCATTAAATATTGATTGAAAAGCTCTGAAACTCTGTCCTCACTCAGCTCTTCTTTTGCTTTATTAAGCTTTTCATTCATTGTTCTAATCTCATAGGTTGAGATGAGGCGATGTAGCCCTGTTCTATTATCGCTAATTTCGATCGTTGGATCACCTCCAATTGCGCCTACAAAATTTCTATAGTCATAATGTCGGCCAAAGAGATCGAAGGAATAACGAGGAACAGACCGCTTCCAATCAAGATTTATATTCGTGCTTAGTAGATTTCTCATTTTTGCAACAAGATCCAAATTTTCCAGATAGCGCGTTGTGTCTTCCTGCGCCAACGTCATGTTTGTTTGAAATCTTTGCTCATGATCCATGATTTTTTGAAACGGTGCTAATCGATACGCATCGAAAATCATGTGCAGATTTCGAATTCTTTCCTGGAATTCTTCCGAAGTATCAAAACTCATAGCCAATTGAGATTTAAAATTTTCAATACCTTCATCCAAAGTCTTTCGCGCCATCCATTCTTCATATTTCTTGCCACTTAGTTTTTCCCATATATGGTCAACAAAATAGGCTATAATCATTTTTTCAACTAAAAAAGTAGCGGCTAATAATCCAACGCTCATAAGTGGATTTGCCTGCGATGAAGCAGTACCTGCTACAGTAGCGCCCTTTTTTAAACCCCTCGCCACTCCAGCAACAATATGCACAATTCTGACAGCACTCCAAAAAGACGCCCCTTCGACAGCAGCACGCGTTGCATTGGCGTTACTTAAAAAAACATCATTGGCAACCCGCAAAAGCGCTTCTGTATCGGAAGGATCATTTTTGATTTTTTCAAATTCAGGATGGTGAGAAATCTGCGAGTAATAAAGAACAAAGATTTGCCCTGCAATAAGCCCTCGACTTTGAGATCGCATCAAAGTCTTTTGTTGTGATTTTAAAAACCTTGTTAATCTTTCTTCATCAATAGATTTTCCTAAAACAGTAGCAGCTGCCTTCGGGGCTAGCGGATTAAGAATTCGCAGCCCTTTCTTAGACTGATAAAGATATTCTTCCGCCCCTGAAGCCAACGAAAAGGCAAAGTAAGTTTCGTAAAACTCTTTTGTTTTAAGCTGCCCAATAAACTCCTCTAAACCTTCCAAGCCTTTTAATTCAAAAACAACAGACCACACAGCATCAGCAACAGCCATAGCGACACCAAATTGAAACAGGCCACTTGTCACTGAATGCTTAAGCGTGTTTCCAAGTTTTATGCCAAGCCTTTCTGCCAACGGTTTTATTTCAAATTCGTTATGTTCGCGAATTTTAAGTACTTCGAGGAATACGAGAGCCTTTAATTTTTCAGGCTCAGAACCTTCTAGAGCTTCATGTTGAATTTGTGTTACATCAACTCTTTTTCGAATACCTTCTTTTGTCTTTTCAATGAGAACATATTTCTTGAGTCCCTCATCACCGTAAATTTCTCTTACTGCGGCCGTTAAGAATTCTAATGTTTCGCTCTCTATTTTTGTAGGCCTTTCATCAAAGGAATTGGAAATGGACTCAAGATGTTTTTTGACATCATCTTGGATTACCCCCAATGGCTGCCTTGATTGCCGATAGACAGCAATGGCTTGTACTGTATTTCTTGATTCATACGTTGAGGAATCACCTAAGTGAGCTTGTGACAAGACTATAATTCTATGAACAAACTCTCTATTATCACTGTGCTGTTTTGATTTTTCCGGTAAATTTTCAACATAACTTTTTAAATCAGAAAGTGCCGCTTTTCCGATATCTTGCATCTCTCGATTATTATCCGCTAAAAACTTTTCTATTTTTTGAAGAATATCTCTTTTTCTATTGATATTATGAGTTTCTTTAAATTCTTGAAGAAGTAGCTCCAAACCCATATGATCCCACAATTTTGAAATATTTTGATAGAGAAATGCTGAATGGGTTTGAGTGACACGGTCATCAGGCCTGCTGTCAATGACGGGAGAGTATTTACGATAGTTACTCAATAACGCCACAATAATTTGAGGTGACAACTCACTTCCACAAAGCTTTGTCATAACCGCAATCGTTGATCGAAGTTCCATTTCAAGTTTTGCGCTCACATCATCTGGCTTATCTGAGTTTTGGATTCGTAAAACTTCTTTTGGATCCATTCCCAAAAGATCACGCACGTGAAATTCTTCATCTTCCACAGCTGCAAGTGGCACTATTTTTTCACCGGTTTTTGGATCTTCAACAGAAAGAAGTTTTACTAAAATTTCAATATCATCATAAGCATGGGCATGTGCCCCCACAACGGCCGTCTCTCCGATGATGCCATTGATAACTTCAGAAGGCTCCATGGGCAGAAGTTTTATGCCATCATATTCTTGCCTGCCCTCATCTAACAAACTTAATATTCTCCCTTGTGCCTCACTAAACGGCATCCAAGGTCCCAATTGCGAATAAGCCGCTTTGGAAAGGCCCTTGTCATCCCGGGCTTGACCCGGGATCCAGCCTTCCACTTCGAAATGAAATGAGCCTGAAGGGAGAACTTTTCCAGATTTTAGTGCCAATCGATCAGGGTCTAAGGCCTGCCAATCATCAAATTTATGGGTAAAAACACTATCAGTAACCCTTGTAACAGGTTCCACCACCCACGGCCCTATAAGAGGGATCCACCCGCAGGCACTTCTAAAATTATGCATAGAAAGCGCAATATATTCTGCCGGATCTAACCCGCCAAAGATAACACGAATAAGAGATCTATTTCCAAATTGAGGTGTGCCCGTAAATTGAAAGACCTGCACAAGATTACCTAAAATATTTTCATAAACTTTATAAAAAATATTGAACCATGTGCGTTTAATAAAACCTTCTTTATTCAAATATTCCTGAACTTTTTTAGAGGTAAGGTGTTCCTTCTTAAAATTTCTTGTAAGATATTTTTTAGAAAGCTCAAAGCCTTGTTCAATCATAAAAGCAATGCCGCTTAAAGGAAGAACATAAATGAGATACCCAATGATGTAGGAGCCAAAATCGAAACGCTCAAGGGGAAAAGCCTGAATGAGAACAAATAGAAAAAGATAGGCCTTCCAATTAGCAAAAACTAAGGACATACTATTCCAATGATTCACCCACATCGAGTTATTCGGGTTTTGAAACGTTTCTTTAAACCAATACTGAAGATAACTAAGGTTCGTATCCTTTGGATTAATCATTTCATTATGGGTTCCCTGGTGTTTCTGGTCTTGCTGAAGCTTCCACCACACGCTTGTAAAAACACCCATAACGACTCCTGAAACAAATCCCGCCCAATAAACATTCCGAGAGAGATAGAAAATTGAGTTTGGGCCAAACATTTCTTCATAAAGAGGGGCAAGCATGGCGCCAGAGGCGCCAGATAAAAGAATTGTCATAAATATAAGTTCCATGGGTTTATCTGTGAGATTAGCTACCATCGATTGCGTCACAGCCCTTCTCATGGCTTGAGGATCTCTTTGCTGCTCACGCACAACCGCCCACCTCTGAACTTGCCCGTTTTTTCGAGGGTCTACCTTGGCAATCGCTTTTTGAACCATGGTTGCTGTAAAGGCGGAAAGCGATCGAATAAACCGCTCACTTTCTTCCTTGGCTCGGCCAAATATATTATTTTCTTGTGTGATGCGCTCTACTTCTGCCTCTATTTCTTCACGAGAGATTTTAAGCTTATCAAAATTAACTTTGCGTTTTGCAGCCATTGAACTTTCAACATCTACTAATGTAAGAGAAGCTAAGTTTTTTAAATCTCTATTGAAAAGTCCAGAAACTTGGGCTTCGGGATCTGCCTCCAATACTTTTTTTCGAATGATTGAAACAAGAGTTTCTTCAAACAACATGTGAAAATACATGCGGTAAAAAATATTACTCTTCTTACTGGCAACTTCTAAGGCAGGGTCTGTAAAATCTTCTACACCGCCGCGGGCAACAAGTTTGGCGAGCTCTTCAATTGAAGTTATGTTTTTCATAAGCGCTTCAAAAGATTTTCGCCCTACAATTTGAGTTAAATCACTTTCCACATCAACAACAGCTCTTTCAAATGCTTCAAGGTCGGGCAGTTGGGCGCTAGAAAGCAGAGTCGTCATGCGATGCTTAAACTTGCTCCAAATATGTTCTCGCCCACCATTAAAAACTGTGGGGATGACAAGCTCTACAGTAGGAGGCTCAAGTCTTTTTCCTTCTTTATCTCGAAAACTCACTTTGGAGGTGACACGTGACATAAACTCTGGGTAGGCAAGAAATATATATAAAATAACGGGAGTAAACGCTAACGACCTAAACATAAACCATGTATTCCACATCCATGTATACGCGTGTCCTGATTGGTTCCACGAGGACATGCTAAAAAGAAAGTGCATCAAAGCCCAACGCACCGTTTCCTGATTATCAGTTTGAAATCTCTTTCTAAAATTTTCTGAATATTTTTTAAGAAGCTTCCATCCTTGATAAAGAAGTGTTCTTTCTTTTGCTGCTTGATCCGCCGCAATGACAGCTTCTGCTTCTCTTTCAAGCTCAGGGGTTAGTTCTTGCAATCCTTCATTTTGGGCTTTTAATTCCTCTTTTGCAGATTCAGCCAAAAGAGTTAAATATTCATTCTGTTTTCGATGTTGCCGGGCAATAAATGCCAAGCGCAAAGCTTTAAGAATCTCTAGACTGCTTTTTGACTTTGGGTCCTTAAACTTTTCCAAATCCTCTTCTCGAAGATCTTTCACAAGAGAAATTGTATTAACC
This sequence comes from Deltaproteobacteria bacterium, assembly GCA_016182335.1. GTDB lineage: Bacteria > Bdellovibrionota > JACOXK01 > JACOXK01 > JACOXK01 > JACOXK01. Next base: position 6,318 of record JACOXK010000158.1, read on the forward strand.
AAAAGATGAGGAACTCCGATTGTAATATAGAGAACACCCATCATGGCAGCCATACCAATGCTTAAGCGCTGGAATGCATCCCCAGTAAGATAAGTTTTCTTAAAAGAAATCGGGTCAATCCCCTGTAAAAGTGTGTTGGCAGCATACCCTGCAATAATGAGAGAATCACCCAATTTTCCAAAAGCCGTTTCAAAAATGAAAGGAGCGATACCAACAATCTGAAAGATAAAATTAGAGAAGGCCTCTGGATATTGAAAACCAGCTGCAGCTGCACCGGCCAACAGGGTACCTTGTTTAAATCTTCTAGAATTTATAAGTTGTAAAAAAGCTTCTTTGGCTACATGAACTCTTTGCCCTTCGGGCACTTGGGTCGTCATTGCAAAAGAAACAAGCGCCTCTTTTAATGTAGCAGCCCCTCTGGGTTGAGGTAAACTCAGGTTCGCCCATAAAAGTCTAAGCCTCGCCATGACTTTCCGAGCATTTAAGTTAACGGTCCCAACTGAGGAAAGAGAAGCTTCGATAGCGCGCCGAACCGTGACATTTTCATGAAATTCTTTGGTGCCCTCTTCTCCAGTTTTGGGTTTTAAAGAATCGCTTTCATACATACGCCTTAAAAGCTCTTCTTCATGGCACTTAGCTTCACTTATTTTTTGCTCTAATTGTGCTTTCTTTTCAGTTTCTGTAGGCAGCGTATCACTTAATTCGTTTTCCAGTTTTTTAATTCTTCCTTGCGTTGCCGTTAAGCCAGATTCAGGATGATAAAACTGCGCGGAAGCTTTTAAATATTCTTGAGATTGTGCTCCTCTTTGTGTGAGGGCTTCAATCACAGTATCACTTCCCTCCATTTGCCCTTCAATGCTAGATGCTGCCAACTGTGCTGTTCTTTCAAAAAAAAGATTAAAACTATCAACCATTGCAGCCGTTTTTTTATACGTAGCTTCCTTCAGAAGATTCACCATTAAATTAAACGCTGGATATTGAAGTGAAGAATAAAGGTTCAAAACATCTGTTTGGAGAAAGAATTTATGCCCTGCCTCTCCATGGACAACAAGCCTTCCAGAAGAAATACTAAGAGCCATAGCTTTACTTTCTAACTCTAAAGGAAGTCTAAAAATGGGAAGGTCTGTCCGGCCCAGAGCATTTTTAAATTCTTCTAAATCAATAAAGCTTATATTTTGAGTTTTAGAGGAAGGTGAGTACGTATCTGTTTCAATAAAAACAATAAACCTCCCAAAGAAAAGAATGCTTCTTGAAGAAAGAAGAAACCTATTGATAAGAACTCCTTGATGTAAGAGATTAAATCGAAGAGGCTTTTGATGAGAGACTGCGGTATGCTGAAAACTTGAATTCTCTGAGTGATTGAAGTCTTTGGCATAGAGGGTTGCCCGTACCTCCTCACGGTCTTTAACATCCTCAACAACTTGAATCGTAAGGTTATCAGCCCTTACATAATCAGGATGAGGATGTGGAAATGCTTCTTGCTGAAGAAGAGAAAAAGCATCAAATCGACTTCTGGCTTTTTCTCCAAAAAGAGCTTTTCGCAGATCTTGTGCGGCTTCTTCTCTGTCATTCGCAAAACTCTTATAGCTAACATCAATACCATCTTGAATGGATTGAAAATTAAGATTTCCAGAATTTAAATCTTGGGAAGGACTGAGAAGGGGGAGAGGCTCCTCATCTTTTTTGTCATCATCTACATCTGTGGAGAGCTGTGTTGGAGTATCATCAGCATAAACTCGCTGTAGACCAGGAAAGACGGGAAGAATGAAAGTTAGAACGAGAAGCTGAACAAGTATTTTTACAAAAAAAACACGCACACTAGATTGTAACTTGAGCAACCACCCTCCACACCAAAAGCGAAAAAATCTTAAATCAAAACTTCAACCGTAGCATTTTTCGTGCCAACATTGATCAATTGTTAATATATATCTGTGGCTCGCCTCTTACTTATCATTCTGGGGGGCGCGGCCCATTCGCAGTAGCTCTGTACTTCGCTGGCGTTCTGCACAAGGTCCAACTCCGAATCGATATCTCTATTCTGCCTATATGCTAAACATTCATGAAAATTTTACATTACCGTAACCCCTCAGAAGCTGTGAAAAAATTCAAAATTTGAAAAGCCTGGTTGTGTGAGAATGATTTTTTTTATTTTTTTCTTCCCATTTCAAATATTTCTT
>JACOXK010000159.1 GCA_016182335.1 Deltaproteobacteria bacterium
TCTTGATTTTTGAGATTTTTAAGCTGATTTGTGAAATTAAATTTTGTGACCTGAATTTCGGCAAATTCTTTCAATGATGGTAGATCTCTAAGAGAATTCAGAGAGAAAAATTCTAGAAAATGATCCGTTGTTGTATAAAGAAGAGGCCTTCCAACATCTTCTTTTCTTCCCGAAATTTTAATAAAATTCCCCTCTAAAAGAGACTTTACAGCATAAGAACTATCTACGCCACGAATGTCTTCAACTTCTGCTTTTGTAAGAGGCTGCTTGTAAGCAATGATAGCCATGGTCTCTACAAGTGCCCGTGTCATTTTAATGGGGCTAAATTCATCAAGTTTTTTGAGCCATTCCAAAAGATGTGGTTTCGTTCGAAACTGTAAGCCCCCAGCAACTTCCACAAGAACAATCCCTCTTGTTTCCTCGCACTCTTTTTTAATTTCATTGATTAGAGATGTTAAATACTGCTGAGTCATCTGGTGCTTTTCTTCCAAGATTTTTTTTAACTTCGAAATAGGAAGAGGAGAGGTGCTTGTCAAAACCAATGCCTCAATAATGTGCTTGAGTTTATTGTTGTCGTGGATCAAGGGACATCACCTCCAAAAGACCCAAAAGGTCTTGCTGAAAAATATGAAGTGTTTGACTGCGGACAAGCTCTAGTATTGCTAAAAAAGTAACGATACCTTCCATTCTCTTCATTTTATTAAACAATGAACCAAAAGCAATCCGCTTTCCAGGCATGAGTAAGGTTTTGATTTCTTCTATTTTTTCAGAGACAGAATAGTTTTCAGTCTCAACCTCGTGAAATTTTGCCTTGAGCTGTTTAGCCAAAGTCATAAAAGTTTCAGTCATGTTATACAGTGTTAGTTTCTGAAAACCTCGCTCTCCCGTGTCGACTGCCAGTGTTACCGGAATCATTGCTGAACTCTGATCAGCTCTTTCAAGAAAGTACTGACCAGCCTTGGAAAACATATGAAACTCCAAAAGCTTTTCAACCAGAGGGCGACGCGGGTCTTCATTTTCTTCGTCCGGGGGAAGTTCGTCAGGCGGAAGAAGTGTTCTGGACTTAATATAAATTAAAGTTGCTGCCATGTAGATGAATTCACCAGCAATGGCAATATTCAACCCTTTCATAAGTTTGAGAGCTTCTAAATATTGGTCTGTGATTGTTGCAATAGGAACATTATAGATATCCACTTCATTTTTTCGAATGAGGTGAATAAGTAGATCTAAAGGACCTTCAAAATGTTCTAACTTTACGAAATGATTCAAGACCACCCTTTATAAATGAAACGCTGCCCGAACTATTTCCATTGTTTTAGAGGCAATTTTCCTGGCTTTTTGGGCCCCCTCTTCAAGAACAGTATACAAAGACTTTCTGTCTTTTGAAAGTCTTTTGCGTTCCTCCCGAATAGGGAAGATCCAGGGGTGAATATTGTGATAAAGCTTTGTCTTACAATCAACGCATCCGATAGACGCTGTTGTGCAGCCCTTGTAAATCTCTGCCTGCTCTTCTTGATTCATAAATCGCTTATGAAAATTTTGGAAGGCAGGGCAATCTTTTGGATCTCCCGGGTCAGTTCTTCGTTGTCTTTTCGGGTCTGTGATAAAAGTAATGATTTTCTTTTTAAAGTCTTCTTCTGAGTCGGAAAGATAAATAGCATTGTTATAACTCTTGCTCATTTTTCGACCATCTGTACCTTGAATGAGGGGTGATTGAGTCAAAATGGGTTGAGGTTCCTTGAAAATATTTCCGTACAGATGATTAGCTCGTCTTGCGATTTCGCGGCACACTTCTAAATAAGGCAGTTGATCACGTCCCACAGGAACAGCCTCACCCTGGTAGATAAGAATATCGGCAGCTTGCAGGACCGGGTAACCCAGAAACCCAAGATTTGTAATATCTTTAGCTGACAATTCCTGAATTTGGTCTTTGTAGGTGGGGTTGCGTTCGAGCCAGCCCACAGGGGTTATCATTGAAAGTAAGAGGAAAAGTTCAGAGTGTTCCTTGATGTGAGATTGAATAAAAAAAGTGGATTTTTTCGGATTTAAACCACAGGATAAAAGATCAAGGACTAATTCTTCAATATTTTTGGAAAGCTCTGAAGAATTCTGATAATCGGTAGTCAGTGCATGCCAATCAGCAATAAAGAAAAAGCAATCATTTTGTTTTTGAAGCTCGACCCAGTTTTGAAGAGCTCCAAAATAATTACCTAGATGGGATTTTCCAGTCGGTCGAATTCCACTGACGATACGTTTGGATTGGTCATTGCGAGACTCACTACGTGAGTCGTGGCAATCTAGTATTTTCCTAACCATAAACAAACAACCTCATGAGATTCTCTTGAAATAGAATACTTCCATATTGTAATAATAAAGCAATGATCCATTGTGCCGGGATCATCAAATATCGCAAGATGCCCGTATAAAAAAGGACCATCAAAAATACAAAACCGTACATTCCCAGTCTCTCAAACTGATCCGCTAAATGCGAGGGTAAAAAATTAGCAAGAACAGCATGCCCATCTAAGGGAGGAATAGGAATCAAGTTAAAAACTCCAAGAACTACGTTCAGGTAAAACGCTTTTTTTAATATTTCAATTGAAAAGCTTGCATAGAGTCCTGCTTGGTTTGTGGAAAATTTTAAAATAAAACCCAAAAGCAATACACAAATAAGTGCAAGAAAAAGATTGGAAAGTGGTCCCATGATGGAGACGAGCATGGAGGCGCGTCTTCGATCACCTCGTAGACGCAGAGAATTGACAGGAACCGGTTTGGCATAGCCAAAAGGAATGAGTCCTCCACTTATGATCATAAGAATAGGCAGAATGATGGTTCCAAAAACATCGATGTGGGCTAAAGGGTTCAGAGTGAGTCGTCCTTGAAGGCTCGCGGTGTCATCTCCTAGTTTATGAGCTGCCCATGCATGAGAGGCTTCATGAAATGAGAGTGAAAGTAGGAGAGGAACCATAAAGAGTATGAGTTCTCGAAGAATGCCGACATCCATAGGGTGAATCTATAACAGTAGCCACAATCCTTGTCATCACGAGCGGCCTTTGTAGGTTTTAGGTTATCAGTCTGTATTCCTACAGGCTTCTGGATGACCTTGAAAGCAGTTTTGTGATGTATTGATGAATTCCCTGCTCTAAAGATGTAAACTCTTTCGTATATCCTGCATGGTGCAGCTTTCCCATAGATGCTTGAGTGAAATATTGATACTGATCCCGAATATTTTCTGGAGTAGCCATCCATTCTATTTTTCTTGGAATGTTAAGTTCTTGGAAAACACAAGTGACAAGATCCAAAAAACTACGCGCATGTCCTGTGCCCAAATTATAAATCCCTCTGTGGACTCTTTCGGCTGCCGCCATCTGAGTGACAGACAAGAGAGTAAACTTCAAAACATCGACAACGTCATTTACAAAAATGAAATCTCTTTTTTGCTCTCCGTCAGCGATATCAGGCCGGTGGCTTCGAAATAGTTTTACAAAACCAAAAGCTTGAATCTGATCATAAGCCTTAAGAACAACACTAGCCATATTCCCTTTGTGACGCTCCCCATACCCATAAACATTAAAAAACTTAAAAGCATTCCAGGACGGAGGATGATATCCTATTTTCTCCTGCTCCAAAGCCCAGACATCAAAATCCTGCTTTGATTGGCCGTAAGGGTTGAGAGGTTTCAAAGAAGAAATACTGCGTTCATCATCGTAACCCTGTTGTCCGTCACCATAGGTTGCAGCGCTACTTGCATAAATAAAAGGTATTTTTTCGTCTGTTGCATATTTCCATAATGATTGCGAATACTGGACATTCATTTTTGTTAGATAAGCACCATCAGTTTGGGTTGTATCTGTACAAGCGCCTAAATGAACAATGGCAGAAAGATGTGGTCTTGCCAGATTTAGCCACTGCAAAAGTTTTTCACGGTCTATAATGGAGCCAAAAGAGATTTTGGAATGCTCTGTCCTGTTTTTAAAATGTTCCAAACTATCGCAGCTTAAAATTTTATGTTCTTTGCAAGCTTCTACAAAGCAAGAGCCAATAAAACCAGCTGCACCAGTGATAAGTAGAGTAGACATTGTGATTTCATCGTCATTGCAAAGGTTGCGTCTGCAACCTGTGGCAATCAATATTTTGGATTCTTCTCCTCATTCCGTTCGGTTCAGAATGACGGTTAATATTTAAGAACATTTTCTATAGCGTTCATGATTCTTGGTGCATCTGGAATATAAGTAAGTTCCCTTGCAAAGAAGGGATACGGAGTGTCCCACCCAGTGACCCTTTCAATGGGCGCTTGTAAATTAAAGAAGGCAAACTCATTGATGCGGGCAATAATTTCAGCAGCAATGCCACCGGTTCTTGGCGCTTCATGGACAATCACAACACGTCCAGTTTTTTTCACACTTTCTAAAATTGTTTCATTGTCCAAAGGAGAAAGAGTCAAAAGGTCAATAACTTCAGGGTCCCAGTTTTTTTCTTCAATTCTTTTTTTCAATGCATCCATAGTTACTTTGAGCATTGGGCCATAAGTGATAACGGTAAACTGTGAGCCTGGACGTGCTATGTGAGCCTTTCCTAGGGGGGCGACCTCATCGTGATCGACAGGAATATCTTCACGAATGGATCGATAAATAGCTTTGGGTTCGAAAAAAATCACAGGATCGTTAGACCTAATACTTGCTTTCAGAAGTGCTCTGGCATTTCTGGGGCCAGAGGGCATAACAACAACAACACCTGGGATATGACAGTAAAGCATTTCGGCAGATTCATTATGATGTTCTAAGGCCCGAATACCGCCACCGCATGGAGCTCTTAAAACCATAGGGCATGTAAAAGACCCGCGGCTTCTCATGCGAATACGGCGCATGTGGGATTCTATTTGATCAAAACCTTCGAAGATAAAGCCATCAAATTGAATTTCACACACAGGGCGCTTGCCATAAACGGCCAAGCCAAAGGAGGCGCCAATAATAGCTTCTTCAGCCAAAGGAGTGTCAACAGAGCGGTCTGCTCCAAACTCTTTAATCAGGTCTTTAGTAACACGAAAAACCCCACCGTTAACCCCCACATCTTCACCTAAAACCAAGACATTGGGGTCGCGGCGCATCTCTTCAAACAGAGCAAGATTCAATGATTCAACCATAGTTAATCGCTTCGTACTCATAATTAGTCTGCTGCCTCCTCAAGTTGCCCCACTGCTGCTGCACCCGAACCTGCCACAGCAGCCTCTGTGGCGCCCTTAATCATGTTTCGACCCATACATTGACTCTGGGCCGTCTCCTTTTGCCATTGCAGGTAGGCTGGCATGCGCTCGTATACATAATCAAAATAAGAGAGAGGATCGGGATTGCTATTTCTAAACTCTTCTGCTTTTTCATAACCTTGTTTAATTTCTTGAGCGATTTTCTCTTCCAATTCATGATTTTTTTTCTCATTCAGAAAATTTTTTGATTCCAAATATTTTTTAAATCTTGAAAGTGGGTCTTTTGATTCCCACAATCTTTCTTCCTCAATTGTTCTATAAACGGTTGGGTCGTCTGCTGTGGTATGAACACTTTTCCGAAATGTCAAAGCCTCGATGAGTGTTGCTCCTTTTCCATTTCGTGCTCGCTCCAAAGCCTCTTGTGCCGCCACATAAACGGCAAAAACATCATTGCCATCCACTTGAACTCCCTTAACACCATAAGCCACAGCTTTTTGAGCAAGTGACCCAGAAGCGGTTTGTTTTTTAAGAGGAGTTGAAATGGCCCATTGATTATTTTGACAAAAGAAAACAGCAGGCAAGTGCATGGTTCCACAAAAGTTTAAAGCTTCATGAAAACTACCTTCTGATGTTGCCCCATCACCAAAATAAACGACAGCTGCAGCCTTTTTTTTATCAATCTTAATTCCCCATGCTATTCCAGCGGCATGGCAGCACTGTGTGGCAACAGGTACAGCCATGGGAAGATTTCCTGCCCCTTTGAGATTTGTTGATGCATCTTCAAATCCCATATGTCCCATAAAGTAGGCTTGTGTGCTTAGCCCACGCCACAGCCACACGCCTAATTCTCTAAAGGATGGAATAAACCAATCCTGGTCGGCAAGAGCCATGGCAGATCCTACTTGGGCAGCCTCCTGGCCAATATTAGGACCAAATGTTCCAATACGCCCTTGACGCTGGTAGCGCATAGCTTGCTCGTCCAGCCTTCGACCAAAAAGCATAAAACGATAAGCTTTTAAGAGTTCTTCGGGTGTGAGCTTGGGAAGAAGTTTTTCGTCAACATGTCCGTGTTCGTCTAGAATAGAAAGCGTTTCAATACTCTCAAGTGTAATTGTTCCTTTAGGCATAAATATCTCCTTGAATGGATGCTACCCTAACTAAATATTTATTCCTCGTCAAAAGCAATTTCGTCGTTATAATAACAACCTATGTCTGAAGTTTTACTGACTGGATTTCCTGGTTTCATTGGGAAGCGACTTTTGTTTTATTTGTTAGAACAACGCCTCAAAGACTCGGTTCATTTGTTAGTGCATCCATCGATGTTGAAATTAGCTCAAGATGCTGTTGCGTCCCAGTCGCACATTCAGGCCAGAGTTCATATTCACGCTGGAGACATCACGGCACCTGATTTAGGTCTGGGACGAGAGGCACAAGGTCTTCACAACTCAATTAACGTTATCTTTCACCTAGCTGCCATTTATGATTTGACGGTTCCTGAAAGTCTTGCAAAAAAAGTGAATGTCTTTGGCACTCAAAACATGCTGAACTTTGCAGCTTTGTGTGTCGACCTTAAGCGCTTTAATTATATTTCGACATGTTATGTGGCTGGTACATCAAAGGGTCTTTTTACTTCTCAGATGTTAGAGAAAGGGCAGGGGTTTCATAATTTCTACGAATCTACAAAACATGAAGCTGAAATTCTTGTTCAAAAAAAGATGAACGAAGTGCCTATAACTGTTTTTCGGCCTGCTATTGTCGTTGGGGATTCTCAAACGGGTGAAACAGATAAGTTTGATGGGCCTTACGTGGTCATGAAATTTCTGCATCAAATTAGGTTTCTGCTTAGATTAGTTCCAAATCTTGGCTATTCACACTGTGAAGTGAACACAATACCGGTTGATTATCTTGTAAAAGTACTTTCACATTTGGGATTTGAAGAAAAGGCAGTGGGAAAAGTTTATCAGGTGTGTGACCAAACTCCACCTACTACGGAAGAATTTTTTGAATTTCTTGTTTATATGATGGGACGCTTTCGCCCCTATAAAAGCAGTGTTTTAAAAAAAGTTATTCTTGAGATTTTGCGTTTAAAGTTTGCAACAAAAATAACAGGCATTACGCGCCAACATCTTGATTACTTTGCCCATGAGGGGCAGTTTCGCTGCCAGAATCTTCTTAAGGACTTAGAAGGAACTGATATTCAACTTGGCTGCTACCAGGATTTTTATCCTCATCTTTACCAGTTCATGACTCGATAAAAATCCCCAAAATGGGTAGAAAATCTAAAACAAAGTATAAATAAATGGCGCTACAGCGGAGCCTTCGGTTAGTACAATCAAAAGACCTAAGAAAAGTAAGAAAGCAATGATGGGGAACAACCACCATTTTTTGGTTTCTTTTAAGAACATCCAAAATTCAGCGAGGACTTTTATTTTACTCATGTAACAAACACCCCATGTCTAATCTAGTGGAAAAGTTTCGTGCCAGTTTTCAAATAACTTCTTATTCCTCTGTTCTCTCTTGTCTAATAAAAAATTCCCTATGGCAAGATAATCCATGTTTGTTCCCATAAAACAATTGTAAGCATCAAGGGGAGAGCCTACAATTGGCTCTCCACGAACATTAAAAGAAGTATTGATAACGACAGGAATCCCTGTCAGTTTATAAAACTCATGAATGACATCATAATAAAGGGGGTTGTCTTCTCTTTTAATAGTTTGAATTCGTGCCGAACCATCTATGTGTGTTATTGAGGGAATGATCCTCTTATCTTTTCGCACTTGAGCCACCAAAAGCATGTAGGGGCTTTCTCGATCCAATTCAAAATAGTCTGAAACATGCTCAGCCAAAACAGTTGGAGCAAAAGGTCTAAAACTTTCACGAAACTTAATCTTCAAGTTTACTGTATCTTTCATTTTTGGGTCTCTGGCATCAGCCAAAATGCTGCGCCCCCCCAAAGCACGAGGTCCAAACTCCATTCGACCTTGAAACCATCCGATAACATTTTTATGAGCAATAAGTTGAGCTGTTTTAGTAAGCAAGTGAGCCCTTTCTAATTTTTGATAAGTAGCCCCAACTTCCAGTAATATTTTCTCAATCTCTTGATCAGAAAACGAAGGGCCTAAATAAGGATTTTTCATAACTGCGTAGGTACGCTTATTTTTTAGAACGGAATAATATGTGAATAAAGCGGCTCCAGCGGCCCCTCCAGCGTCACCAGCAGCGGGTTGAATAAAAATACCTTCAAACCCAGCCTCCCGAAGAACTTTTCCGTTAGCCACGCAATTGAGT
>JACOXK010000160.1 GCA_016182335.1 Deltaproteobacteria bacterium
GATGAAGTGGCTTGGCTTGTAGGCATTGATTCTTACAAAATTTATCCTTGGAGAGGAGATTATTTTCGAGTGAACCTTCCCTATAGTGTTAAAAAACTTGTATATCCAGTAATTCGTCCTCAAAAATCTCATGGATTAGGTGTTCACTTAACACGTGATGGTCAAGGTCGATACATGGCTGGGCCTGATGTACAGCTTGCTGCTTCCAAAGAAGATTTTAGCTCTGGCGAATATAAGAAAGATAAATTCTATGAAGCCTTGAGGTTTATGTTTCATGATATTCGAAAAGGGGATCTTTCCTATGAGATGTGCGGTATTCGTCCAAAATTACGAGCTCCAAATGAAACTCAAGAAAAAGACTTTGTCATTGCTCAAGACCTACCTGGTTTTATTAATTTAGTCGGTATCGAAAGCCCAGGGCTTACAAGTGCGCTGGCAATAGCACAAAAAGTTAAAATAATTCTAAAATAGACTTTGCCTTGGCATGGTTTTTGATTTGAAAACCGTCAGGCAGGTTTTAAAGAAGAGTTTCTGAGTACAAGAGGGCATGATCAATATGTTTGAAAAAGTTCTTTTCACCAACCAGGGATACGAGTCCAAACCTTTTCATTGCAATGAAAACATCCTTATGCAATCCGGAAAACAATAGATGAGTTTTTTCTTTTTTCGTTTGCTTTAAAATATCCTGCAATGCTCGCAGTGAAGTAGCATCGATGGTAACAACCTGACGCATACGCAGGATAAGAACTTTTGGCTTTTGATTAATACGAGAAAGAGTTTCTTTAAACTGGTCGGCAGCTCCAAAGAATAGAGAGCCTTGTATTTCATAAACTTCAACACCGGCAGGGATTTTTTTTGAAATAATGTCCAACGTTTCTTTACTTTCATTTTCATCCCGAAGAACGTTTGTAATGGAAGTGGTGCGAGAAGCAGATGCCAGCCTGTGCATGAAAAGCAGGGATGCTAAAATCATTCCAAACTCAATAGCCTTGGCCAAATCTACGAAAACCGTTAAGAGAAACGTTGTTAAAAGAACGGCAAGATCGGCCGCAGGGCTTTTGGCTATAAGTAAAAATAACTTCCACTCCCCCATATGAAAAGCAACCATAATGAGGATGGCAGCTAAAGCGCATAGAGGGACAAGAGCGGCATATTGGGCAAAAAGAAGCATGATGATCAGCAAAAAGAAAGCGTGAAACATGCCGGCAAAAGGTGTTAATCCTCCACTGCGAATATTCGTTGCCGTTCTGGCAATAGCACCGGTTGCTGGAATACCTGAAAACAGGACCGAAACAATATTAGCAATTCCCTGCGCAATAAGCTCTGTATTCGATCGATGGCGTCTGCCCGTCATGCCATCAGCTACGACAGCAGAAAGCAAAGATTCAATTCCAGCCAAGAGAGCAATGGCAAAGGCAGGGGAGAGAAGGTGTACAAATTCAGATCGAGATGAAAAGAACGTAAACTGAGGGGGTACAAATGTGTTGGCTACAGTTCCAAACTTACTTCCAATCGTTTCTACAGGGAAGTGAAAGAGAGAAACAACTAAGGTTGATGCAGAAATAACGATCAGCATTCCTGGTACTCTTCTTGTCACTTTTGGCCAAAACTTGAGGATCGCAAAGCAGCCCAAAACAATACCTATATCGTAATAATTAACATGTGAATATAATGTCAGAATTTCTCGAATCTGCCCAACAAAATGAGCCGATGCATGGGGTACTTGAATGCCTAATAAAAACTTTAATTGGGAGCTCATAATGACAACGGCAATTCCGCTTGTAAAACCAATCGTCACGGGATACGGGATGTATTTAATCCAGGTGCCAATTCGAAAAACACCAATAAAAATAAGAATAATACCTGCCATCAGCGTGGCTTTTGCTAAACCGTCATAACCATATTGTTGGATGACGTGATAAACTAGAACAATAAAAGCACCCGTTGGCCCGCCAATCTGAAAACGAGAGCCGCTGAAGAGAGAAATCAAAAAACCAGCGATAATGGCGGTGTAAAGCCCCTGCTCAGGTTTGGCCCCCGAAGCAATAGCAATGGCCAGTGCTAAGGGTAGAGCAACAATTGAAACGGTAAGGCCAGATGTGAGGTCTTTGAAAAATGTTTTGGAGTTATAACCTTCTTTGAGAACATCAATAATTTTTGGTCTAAAAACCAACATGATCATTTTATTTATACGCCTTAGTGGAAAGAAGTGCCACAAAAAGAACAAAGGCCATGAATTTTTATATCGATTGAATGAGATTGAAATTTATTTTTATAGCTTACAGTGCGAAAAAAATCTTCAACATAAACTGGATCTATTTTGTCGCTGTGCTTGCATTTTGAGCAGATAAGATAAATATTTTTATGCTCTGGGATAAGAGGCTCGTATCGCAACCCATCACCCAGGTATGATTTCCTCGCAAGACCATTTTGTTCAAATAATTTGATCGTTCTATACACAGTTACAAATCCAATAGTAGAAACTTTTTTTCGAACGATTTTAAAGATTTCTTCAATGCTTTTTTGATCTTCAAGCCTGGCAAAGGCCTCAACAATGGCATGACGCTGTTTTGTGGCCTTATGTCCTTGAGAAGAGAGAAAACCTCTGAGTTGCTTGATATTTCGTTGAATTGAGATCTCTTTCATAAATGAAATTGAATTTCATTATAGCTCTCATATAAACTTCTGAGTGTCAATAATTGGAAAGTTTTTGGAAAGTTTTGAAAAGAGATTGCGCATAGAGAGTGATCTTATTATAGTGAAAACACGATGCCAGGTCATAATCTGTTCAAAGCCAATCTTACAAATCGATTTATCGCTAAACTACTAGATTTTGTGATCTTGCTTCTTATCGCGTATCCGCTCCATTTTCTTTTTGTGCCTGTCGCTGATGTTATTGCGCTTGTTTATATTTTATGTGCTGATGCGTTTCCAGAAGGGGCCTCCCCCGGGAAACGAATGGTTCATATCAGAACCGTTCATACCAAAACGCATGTGCCCTGTACGGTTAGGCAATCCCTCATTCGTAATATTCCGTTTGGATTTATTGTTCTTTTTGCTATTTTTCCGCCAGCTCTGGGCTATATTTTTATGATTTTTGTGGCTGTGCCTCTCCTCGTTTTAGAATGTTACCTTCTTTTTACTTTGGATACGAAAAAACGTTTGGGAGATGTGATTGCCGATACCCTTGTTGTTGATGCGCTGGATGAAGATCCGGAAAAAAAACCGAATGCCTAAACTCTACATTGTGGATGGAAGTTCTTATTTTTACAGGGCCTATTTTGCCTTGGGGGCTCTCTCTACATCAAAAGGAGTTCCTACGAATGCCATTTTTGGCTTTTCCAACATGCTTTTAAAGCTTATTAAAGATTTTAATCCAGAATACCTAGCCATAGCTTTTGATCCTCCTACTCCTAGCTTTCGAAAGAAAATTTACGAAGATTACAAAGCCAATAGAGAGCAGATGCCATCCGACTTAGCGCAACAAATCCCTTATATTAAAAGGGTTGTTGAGGCCTTCGATATTCCTGCACTTCAAAAAAATGATTATGAAGCAGACGATGTTATTGCAACAGTTGCAACTGATTTAGCTCAGCAAAATTGGGACGTTGTTATTGTGTCGGCAGATAAAGACCTCATGCAGCTTGTCTGCCCACGCATCGTGATGTTTGATTCGATGCGCAATAAAACCTTTACAGAAATTGAGGTCAAAGAAAAATTTGGAGTGGAACCATCCCAGGTGGTTGATGTCTTGGCTTTGGCGGGTGATACATCAGATAATATTCCAGGAGTACCTAACATTGGCCTTAAAACCGCCTCAAAACTCATCGCGCAATATAGCAGTATAGAAAAGGTTTATGAAAATCTTTCTAAATTGTCGAAACGACAAAGCGAAAGTTTGATGGCGTTTAAAGAAAATGCTCTTTTGTCAAAAGAGCTGGTTAAATTAAAATATGATGTGCCTCTTACATACGAAAAAAAAGACATTCATTATAGTGGATTTAATGAAAAACTTCTTCACGCATTATTTCAGGAACTTGAGTTTAATAGGTTGATTAAAGAATTAGGATTGGTGGCCCAGAAGAATCCAAAGTTCATTCATTACGACAGATATCGTTCTATTAACAATGAAAAAGAAATGAATGAAGCCATTGAAAAAATATTGCAAGAAAAGAAAATCTCCATGGATTTTGAAACAACAGGTAAAAACCCCCTTGAAGTAGACCTCGTTGGGATGGCTGTTTCTCTGTCCAGTGGAGATCATTTCTATATTCCTTTGCGCCACAAGCAGGTACCCTCTGGCGTTGTGCAATTGTCAGAAGAGAAGTTTTTGAAAAAGTTTAAACCTCTTTTTGAGGATCCAAAAATAGCCAAGATAGGCCAGAACTTAAAGTATGAATTATGCCTTCTTAAAAAAAGAAATATTACACTGCGTGGAATTTGTGATGACACGATGATTGCTTCTTATTTGATTAACCCAGAAATGGCTCATAATCTTGATGCTTTGTCCGCTCAGTATTTAAGCCATCAGAGTATTACTTACGGTGAAGTTGTACCCAATAAAGACAATACTTTTGCCGATGTAGAGCTAGTCGCTGCAACAGAGTACGCTTGCGAAGACTCTGAAATGGCTTTGAAACTCGCAGATATACTAAGATGCGAGCTTGAAAACCTAGGCATGGTTTCTCTGTATGAAAATATTGAAGTGCCACTTGTGAGTGTATTAGCCGATATGGAAGTGTGCGGTATTAAAATGAATCAAGATTTTTTGCGCCATCTGTCACAGCAATTTGAAAAAGAAATTCAGGAGAGTGAAAAGAAAATTTTTGATATGGCAGGGGAACCATTTAATGTTCGATCAACAAAACAACTGGGGGTCATTCTTTTCGACAAGCTCAAACTTCCCGTTCAGAGAAAAACAAAAACAGGTTATTCTACCGATGAGGAAGTACTTCAAAAACTTGCAAAACACCATGAGATTGTAGCTTTACTTCTGGACCATCGTGAACTTTCAAAACTAAAATCGACATACATTGATGCATTTTTTGATCTTATTGATAAAAAAACGGGGAGATTACATACATCCTTCAACCAGGCGGTGACCTCGACAGGGCGCTTATCGTCTTCAAATCCTAACTTGCAAAATATTCCCATTCGAACGCAGCGTGGAAAACTGATTCGACAGGCTTTTATTGCTGATGAAGGATTTGTTTTGCTGTCAGCCGATTATTCTCAAGTAGAACTTCGGATTATGGCGCATTTATCTCAAGATGAAGTTTTGATGAAAGCATTCAAAAATAATCAAGACATACACTCTCTGACAGGACAAGAGATTTTTCAAAAAAAAGAAATTTCAGAAGATGAGAGAAGAATTGCTAAAGCTATTAATTTTGGAATCATCTATGGACAAAGCCCCTATGGTTTGGCCAGGTCTCTGGGAATTTCTTCTCAGGACGCTGAAAATTATATTCGACGTTATTTTGAAAAATATCGGGGAGTTTCTCAATACTTACAAAAAATTTTATATGACGCGCGCAAACTTGGTTTTACAGCCACTATTTTGGGACGTCGTCGTTATCACCCCAATTTAAGAAGCTCCAATAGAGGCTTAAGTCAGGCGGCCGAAAGAATGGCCATCAATGCCCCTATTCAGGGAAGTGCGTCGGACCTTATTAAAAAAGCAATGATTGAAATTCATAAGGCACTTGAGAATAAAAAATCTAAGCTCTTACTGCAAGTTCATGATGAACTCGTATGTGAGGTGCATCGTGATGAACAGGACGATGTTGTTCCCATGATTGTCTCTCATATGGAAAATGCAATTAAAATAGATGTTCCCTTGAAGGTGGATGTCACGCTAAGTAAGAATTGGGCTGGGTTATGAAGTTTGTCCATCTTCATGTTCATACGCAGTACAGTCTTTTGGATGGCGCCCTCAGATTGGTTCCCCTATTTGAGGCAGCATCCAGAATGAACATGGATGCTCTTGCCATTACTGATCACAATAATCTTTTTGGAGCCATTGATTTCTACTCCCGCGCCCAAGAGTTTGGGATCAAGCCCATCATTGGTGTATGTCAGTCCTTTGTACGAAATTCTTCTTCTGGGACTGTTCAAGATTCTCAAAAAATCAAACCTTATGAAATAGTACTGCTGGCAGAAAATGCAGAAGGATATCAAAACATCTGTCGGCTTGTTTCACTTGGATGCGAAAAAAAAATATCTCATCAAGCCTGTGTGACAACAAGCGATCTTGAAAAATATTCAAAAGGCGTCGTTGTGCTTTCAGGTGGAATTCGTGGAGAACTGGCCCAGCTTATTGTACAAGGCCAATTAGAAGAGGCCCAAAAGCAGGTGGATTGGTATAAGAGCATTTTTTCAGACCGCTTTTATCTTGAAGTTCAGCGGCATGGTATCAAGCTTGAAAATAAACTTTTGGTGGAGCTAGAAAAACTAAGTCACAGCAATAATATTTCCTTAGTGGCGACAAATAATTGTCACTATCTTAAAAAAGAAGAAGCCGCTTTTCATGATATTTTGTTGTGTATTCAAAAAGGGCGTACCCTTGCAGAAAAAGCAGGTCTTGGGACGGATAAATTCTATTTAAAATCCTCCGAAGAGATGCAAAAGCTTTTTGAAAACATGCCGCAGGCCTTGCATTCTACCAGAGAGATAGCTTTGCGATGTCAGGTTAAATTCGATTTTGATAAATTTCATATGCCTCATTTTGAGCCCCCTCAAGGGAAAAATCTAGATTCTTATTTTACAGAGTTAGCCAACACTGGACTTCGACAAAGATTTGAAAAAAATAAAATACAATCTTTGGATCAGAAGAAAAATTATCAGGATCGTCTAACACAGGAGATTGAAATCATTTGTAACACTGGCTTTTCAGGTTACTTTCTCATCGTTGCTGATTTTGTGAGTTTTGCTAAAAAGAAAAATATCCCCGTTGGAGTAGGTCGGGGCTCGGCCGTGGGAAGTCTTGTTTCTTATTCTTTGGGTATTACAGATATTGATCCTTTAAAATACGATCTTATTTTTGAAAGATTTTTAAACCCAGAAAGGATCTCTATGCCAGACGTGGATATGGATTTTTGCATGGATCGTCGAGATGAAGTTCTAGAGTACGTTTGTGAAAAATACGGTAAAGATAAAGTAGCACACATTATCACTTTCGGTACTCTCCAGGCTAAAGGGGTTCTACGCGATGTGGGACGTGTTTATGGCTTACCTTATCCACAAGTGGATGCCATTGCAAAGCTTGTTCCCAATGTCTTGGGTATTACGCTCAAAGATGCTCTTGATCAGGAAAAAAAACTGCAAGACTTAAAGAAAAATGACCCCGTTGTCAGTAAAATCATAGATGCCTCGCTCACCCTGGAGGGGTTGTACCGTCACGCCTCGATTCATGCAGCAGGTGTCGTTATATCCAAGCTCGACATGGTGAACCTCGTACCTCTTTTTAGAGGGAAAGATGATGAGATCGTGACTCAATATGACATGAAAAGCCTTGAGAAGCTGGGGCTTATTAAGTTTGATTTTTTGGGTTTGAGAACGCTTACAGTGATTCATCACACAGTCCAAAATATTCGTGAAACGAAAAATCCAAATTTCGATCTGGATTTCATTCCCATCGATGATGCCGCTGTTTATAAAAAAATTTCTGATGGGGACACAATTGGATTATTTCAATTTGAATCTCGTGGCATGAGAGATTTATGCGTGCGTGTTAAACCTTCATGCCTCTCCGATTTGATTGCTATCAACGCTTTATTCAGACCCGGTCCTCTGGGACGTGTTGATGAGTTTATTGCTAGGAAACACGGGACTATGAAGGTGGAGTATGACCTTCCAGAGTTGGAAGAAATTTTAGAAGAGACGTACGGCGTCATGCTTTACCAAGAACAGGTTATGAAGATTGCGCATAAAATTGCCAATTACTCTTTGGGTGAAGCTGATTTATTGCGACGTGCCATGGGAAAGAAAAAACCTAAAGAAATGGCTCAACAAAAACAACGCTTTCTTGACGGGGCTAAACAGAATCATATGGACCTTAAAAAGGCCAGTGATATTTTTGATCAAATGGCAAAGTTTGCAGAATACGGATTTAATAAATCGCACAGCACAGCCTACGCTTATATAGGCTATCAAACAGCCTATCTCAAACATTATTTTCCTTTAGAGTACATGTCACAGCTCTTATCTTCAGAAATGGAAGATGAGGATAAAGTGGCCTTTTACGTGCAGTACTGTAAGCTTTCGTTGAGGAAAATTTTACCTCCAGATATTTATAAAAGTCAGTATGAGTTTACTGTTGAAGAGGATTCGATTCGTTACGGATTAGGCGCTATTAAAAATATTGGTCATTCTGCGATTTCGGCTCTTATAGAGGCTAGAGAAATTCATAAAAAATTTTCTTCTCTTTTCCATCTTTGTGAGGTCGTGGATCAGGGAGTGTCATTCCAAAAAGATAAGATAAACAAGCAAACGAATCTATTTCATCTGATGAGAGATAAACGAAATACGAAAGTGAGATATCCAAATATTCCAGAATGGTCACACTTGCAGAAGTTTTTTTTCGAAAAGAAAACACTTGGAGTTTATCTTTCTGGGCATCCTCTGGAAAGTTATGCCAGGTATATTTCTTGGTTTACACCATACACAACAAAAAACATATCAAGTGTCCAAGTGAATTCTACCATTCGATTGGGGGGGGTCGTCGAAAGCCTTAAGGAACTTCGAACGAAAAAAGGCCATAAAATGGCTGTTCTAGGGCTTTCTGATTTAGAGGGGCGTATTGAAATTCTTGTTTTTTCGCAGCTTTTTGAGAAAAAAAAGACGGTGTTTCAAAAACAGTTTCCATTGATCATAGAGATGTCTGTCCAGCGGGATAAAAATTCAAACTTAAAATTAATTGCTTCTGATGTTTTTACTATAGAGGAATACGTTAAGAGTTTTACAAGAAGCATTCATATTCGTTTGCGCTCGAGCAAGGCATCCAATCAGAAGTTGCCAGAACTTAAAGTTTTGCTTAAAAAATATCCAGGATCGTGCCTCGGTTTTGTGCATATCATGAAAGAGGACAAGGAAGCTATAATGCAATTGCCAGAAGACTTAAAACTACAACCCAGCGGTGCCCTTGTGAAAGAGGTGGATGAGATTTTAGGTCAGGGTCACATTTGGTTTCAAAGATGACAGTTCCTAATATTTTAACACTGTACCGCCTTATGTGTCTTCCGTTTCTTCTTTATTATCTTTCTCAGAGGCAGATATTGCTTTCTTTAGGTGTTTTTCTGTCAGCTGTGCTTTCTGATTTTTTAGATGGGTATTTGGCTAGGCGTTTTTCTCTTGTTTCAAAAATTGGGAAAATATTGGATCCTATTGTGGATAAGACGTTTGTTGTGGGAACTTTTTTTTATTTTTTTGTTTCGGGTAGTGTGCCTTTTTGGTTTTTAGGGATTATTTTATTTCGAGATTTTTCGCAGTTGGTTGGCTTTCTGATTCTTTGGACAAAGAAAGTTCATTTTAATATCAAGTCAGAACTCATTGGAAAGCTATCTACGGGTATGAATTTTGTTGTTATTCTTGTTCTTATTTTAGAATCTGCACACTCAGTAACGGCTGTAAATGTGTCTTTATTTAACCTTTTGTTTATTGGAGCAAGTTTTTTTACGGTTTTAAGTTTATTCTATTATGGTCTTGTCTGGTCCAGCCTCTATAGGGGTCAGGTCGTTTGTTGACCAATACTTCTTGAGTCGTACCACGTGGTTCATTTATTGGAAAGTATTAGCCAACAAACGACTTGACCCCAAGCACTTGTCTTAAGAAAATGAGAAGCTTTTCCATTGGAAGGCCTATAATGTTAGATTCAGAGCCCTCGATTTTTGTCACAAAACTTTCTCCAATTTCTTGAAGGGCATACGACCCAGATTTATCATAAACATCATGGTGTCTGACATAGTGAAGAATTTCAGCATTGGTTAATTTTCGAAATGTGACATAAGTAGTTTCAACATCACAAAATTCTTTTTTATCAAAAGTATCTAGAAGACAAAGACCAGAAATGACTCGATGCCTGATGCCGGACAGTTTACCCAATATTTCACAGGCATGTTTTTCATTGAGAGGTTTGCCAATGATTTCTGTGGATGTTGCGACCAATGTATCGCATCCTAAAATGAGTCCAGAGTGGTCATTGGCCACATCATGGGCTTTAAGTTTTGCAAGATTTAAAGCATTTTCCTCAGGCGAAAGTTCTGGGTCGATGACTTCTTCAACTGCGCTTGGAAAAATATCAAACGGAATATGAAGTGTACCCAGAAGCTCTCGGCGTCGTTTCGACGCCGAAGCTAAAATGAGACGCTTGTTCTGTTTCATATTAAGATAGTGTTTGTTTTCCTTGATACGATTCAATCAGATCCCAACACTGATGTGCCGTCTCGCGTCTTTCATACCATAGCCGAATATGCTCGACTTTTAAATCTCGCAGAGGTGCTGGAACCAATAATTTTTTCAAACCGAATACGGATGGCGATTTTTCAAATATAAAAAGAGAACCCATGAGCAAAAGATTTGAGGGTAAGATAAAAAGTGGAAGTCCATGCATATCAAACACTCGCTGTAGAAATCCCCACATCAACGTATTCAATACGAGTACAAGAACTATCCAAACAATCGTAAATTTTGTCACAATGAGGTAATGGCCACCCAGTGCTATGGAAATGGCTAGGGCATTATAAAGAGAAGCCGTATCGAAATGATGGGGTACTAATACATTGAAGCACAAAGATAGAATAAAACTTAAAGATAATGATGTCATGGCCATAAGGAATGATGATATTGAGTAGAGTGCTAATCCAAAAAATAAAAGAAGCCAAGCGCTCATTTGAAAAATATTTAAAGAGTGAACGTCCAAGAAATGAGTTATAGAATAAAGAAGGGAATAGAACAGCTCCATAGATTTGTTGTTGTTCATTTCAGAGGTCTGGCGTAATCCATCATAGGCGCTGAAGTGAAGAGGCGACATCAGAAGTGATTTTAAAAAGGCTGGATGGGCATTATCAAAATCTTTATTTTCAATATAATTCCATGCAAGCCCAAGTTGTGCATCTGAAAGAAATGGATTTAAATCAAGAGCTTTCTGTAAATAACGTCGAGAGGAATCTAAATCCAAAATTTTAAAATAGGACCACCCAAGCCCATCATAAGAATCAGAAAATGAAGTCTTCTTTTCAACTGATTTGTTAAAATAATCGATAGCTTCCAGATATCTTTCCTGATGGTATAAGGACCACCCCAATCCATTGTATGTTATAGCTTTGGCTACAGAGTCTAATGGTTTTGTTATCAAGAAGTACTCCTCAGACATAGAGTAGTTTTTATTCTTGAAGTAACTCCAACCCCGATACTGGTTGATGTCGTAAAGATGAGTGACATAGAGGACAGCAATAATGCTCCACGTGACAATAAGGCAGGGAATAGCAAAAAGATTGATGTTTTTCTTTAAGTATATTGAAAGTTGGAAGAGAGAAAAAATAATTGCAACAAGAAAACAGATTCCGCCAAGAGTTATGATCAACTTTAGAATAAAGGGTAATTCTGGATAGAGAACCCATACATACCCAAGCAGAACGGCATTAGAGCCAAGCACATTACTACCATAAAATCCTTTTGTGGCATGAAGTACTATGGACAAGAGAATAGCTAGAAGGGCTGCCACAAGTGCTAATAAAGCGCTTTGAGGTGAATATAAAAACATACCTAATAGAACACAAAAACCAAGACGGACGTCAGTACAAAAGAATAATTGGCTGTAGCTATAAAGAACAAGTCTTACGACATATTCTATTTTTATACCTCTCATTCTTTGACCTTAGATTGAACAAGAGGAACTTTATGCAAACCAGCGGGTGGTTCAATATCACTGACATACTGAACATCACAACGTACTTTATGGTGCATAATCTTTCCAAAGCCAGCATTGATTTTTTGTAGAAGAGTTTGCCTGGACAAATGTGAAGTCTCATCTGGGACAATCAGAACTTTGAAATCGTAATAATCTTCCTGGGTGATTTGGTATTTATACAGTTCTTTAATATCCTCCATCAATGTTTTAAAAGGAAAGGGTGGGATGGTTGTTCCGTTAGGCAGATAAACACTGTCTTGAGTTCTTCCATCAAGCCCAGTGAATTTTCTAAATGAGTTGGGGCACGAACAACTTTCCTTGTTCCAATGCGCTAAATCTCCCAAACCTTGATAACGGATGATGGGGGTAGCTTGATTTATTAGGTCTGTCACAATGATGTTTCCCTGATCAATCTCGACAATGCAGTTATCTTCAAAAATATGGTAGCCTTGTCTTGAGGGGCACTCATACGCAATGTTGCCAGCTTCAGTTGTTGCATAACTTTGATAAATTGAAGCTTTTGGAAAAGCTTGATGCAGTAGGTTTTTTGTGTGATTATCTAGCGTTTCTGATGTTGTATGAATGAGTTTGACAGAGTCAAATGATTTTCTTTTTTTCAGAATATTCATAGCAAGACTTCTCATGATAGCTGGATAAGAAGAAATAAATTTAGGTTTGTAATAGAGAAAATAATTAAGATGTACGTGAGGATCATCAACTGCTGAAATGATTCGATCTTCGGGTATCGTTGTTCTTAAGTAATCAGAAAGGGCACGATCAATCCTGTCAGAGCCGGAGTGATAGATATAAAGAACATTGTTGATGGGATCTTTTGAACACCATTCATAAAATGCAAGCAT
>JACOXK010000161.1 GCA_016182335.1 Deltaproteobacteria bacterium
GTAATGAGCAATGATTACTTCTCATCAGGTTATCGACAGCCCGAAATATCAAGAAAACTCTAGGCCTGATCGATTCACGATTTATCCCTTCTGGAATGTCTAAACGATAGAGGGCGCTGTCTACATACTTCCCAAGTTTTTCCTTGGGTACTCTACGTTGAACGTATTGAATCATAAAGAAAGTAACTATGGGTTGTGATTTATAAGGAACACCTGCCTGTAGTAGAGCTCCATCTGAAATACCAGCTTTTTTTCAAGGCATTTGGAGCTCTTTAATGAATGTCAGGAAGGGAAGCACGCGCACACCTTTGTCCTCATAACCATAATCTTTTTTCCCAAGATGAACCTGAAAAAATTTTGGAATAAGGGTCCTTTCTTTAAAATATAAAGCTGTCTGAGAAGTTTTTTCATCGCCTGTTTTACATTCCACAGCAAACAAGGGTTTTTTATCCTGAAGTACTACAAAATCCACTTCACGCTTATCAATATCTCGCACATATCTAAGCTCCATGTTATATCCTTCGGTATCTTCTTTTAAATGACAAAATTTGAGAAGTTGAGAGGCAACCATATTTTCGAATTTACCTCCCGGACTTTCAACTTGTGACCAATCCCAAAAATAAAGTTTTTGTTCTTTTTTAACAGCCCTAATCTTAGGTCCTCCGAATGGAGAAATTCTAAAACAAATGTAGAGATTTTCAAAAATCTGAATCCATCTACGAATAGAGTCATGAGAAACACCAAGATCTTCTCTTAGACTCTGCAACGACAAAGGAGAACCCACTCTTGCAGGAAGGGCCTCCATTAAAACTTCTAAATGACTTATTTCTGAAACTCTTTCCAAATCTCTTAAATCGACACGAAGTATTCTTGAAATTCTTTCTCTTTGCCAACGCCGCCACTCGGTTGCATCTGCCTTAAAGAGTGGTTCTGGGAATCCACCAAATTGCAAGAGAGCATCTAACTCATCTCGACCAGGATGCTTACTTAGTTCATTCAATGAATAAGGATGTAAACGATAGTAATGGTATCGTCCCTGCAATGAATCGCCTCCCTTTCTATAATAATCCAATCTCGCACTTCCGGTCACTAAGGCTTGTCTTTTTGGATAATAAAGATCAAAGAAACCCTTCATAAAATTTCGCCATCTAACATATTTATGTATTTCATCAAAAACCATAAATGGAGCAATTGAAGAAATTTTTCTTTGAATTATTTTTTGGCGGTGCAGATCAATATCCCAATTTAAATAACCCGGGTGATCTTTACCTTTGCGAGCCCCTAACAAGTGGAAAGCAAATGTTGTCTTTCCAACTTGTCTTGGTCCACCAATGAAAACAAGCTTATCTTGAATATCTTTTAAGACATTCTTTTCTATATATCGGTCTCGTCGCAATTTCATGATTTATTTCTAGTATACCAAAAATAACTCACGAGTCAATTTTGGTAACCCAAAAATCACTCGTATAACAATGATTCAAAATCACTTAAAAATTTGGCTGGCGATTTTTGGGCAAAACCTGCCGGACAGTTTAGCTTCTGCTCACCATCTGATAAGCTCCTGCTTCTATGCAATTAGGCAGTTTAAAACTTACTAATAATCTCATGCTAGCACCTCTAGCAGGCGTCACCGACATGATATTTCGTGTGTATGCCAAACGATTTGGGTGCGGACTTGTTTTTTCAGAAATGATCAACTCAAACTCGGTTCTGCACGGCGGCATTAAAATGCATAAAAAAATGCACATTCATGCAGAAGAATTCCCGGCTGGCATTCAGTTAGCTGGAGATGACCCTACCATTATGTCTGAAGCTGCTAAAATGGCAGAAGATGCAGGGGCAGCCATTCTGAATATTAATATGGGTTGTCCTGCAAAAAAAGTCACAAAAAGCATGGCAGGATGCGCTCTCATGCAACACCCAGATTTAGTTCGAAAAATCATTCGCAACGTCTCTGATGCAACGCAATTACCTCTCACTATAAAAATCCGACTGGGATGGGATGATAAAACCATGAACTATTTAGAAATTGCAAAAATCGCAGAAGGGGAAGGCTGTGTAGGTTTGATGATGCATGCCCGCACTCGAATGGATCGCTTTTCTGGAGAAGCCAAATGGGATGAAATTCGAAATCTTAAAGAAAATATTAGAATACCTGTTATAGGCAACGGCGATGTAACTTCTGTTCAAAAAGCTTTAGAGTTATTTCAGGCGTCTGGCTGTGATGGCATTATGATTGGCAGAGGGGCGTGCGGAAAGCCCTGGATTTTTAAGCAGATTTTAGATGAACGAGATAATAGAACACCCTACGAGCCCAGTATTTCTGAAATTAAAAACCACATTTTAAATCATCTTGATGAGTCTCTCGAATATTACGGATATCCCCTTGGCCTGGTCCTCATGCGGAAGCACTTTACTTGGTATACACAAGGTCTTTCTTACAGTCGCGAATTTAGACATAAGATTCAGACGGAAATGGATCTCGTCAAAGTCAAAAAACTCATTCATGAATACTTTGATGAAAAAGACTTACAACGTCAGGGTTTGTAGTAAGTGCTAATTGTTTTAAGAGCAGCTAGAGCTGTTGGATCTTGCGGATAATTATCTCTTAAATCAGAAAAAAAACGATAAGCCTCTTCCCACTTTTTCTCAGCCATGGCAACAGATCCCATACCTGTCAAAACAGAGTGGTTCCTGTGAAAGTGATTCAAAACCTTTAAAAAATGGCGACGAGCTGCACCATAGTTTTTCGCGGAATAATGAGCCCATCCTAAACGCTCGTGAACAAGAACATGGTCTGCATCAAACTTTAAGATTTCAGAATATTCTTGAAGCGCTCTAGATATATCAGAACTCACATAAGCATTCCCAAGACCGATCCTGGAATCAAAATCCTTTGGATCCTTTTGGAGAAGGCCATAAAAAATAGGAATGGAAAGATCATACTGTTTTTTTATATTGTAAATAATTGCTATGTTTCTTTGTACATTCCTATTGTTTGAACCCTGTGCCATTGCGTTTTTATAACTCTCAAGAGCCTTGTCATAATCACCCCTGGCATAATAATCATCTCCCATTATTTTGGAGCTCCTCTCAGGGAAAAAACTAGCACATCCGCCCGCTAACACAACCAAAAGCATTCCAAAACGAATTAATATTATCTTCATGTTCTTAAAATGAGTACGTAAAATAGGCTTGTCCCACCCATGCATTTTTTGCATCACCCCTATTATTAGTCACTGGCGCAAACTCAAGCACATCGCCATCCTGCCTTGTGCCTGTAATGGTGTCTATATTCCGATGCTGATCATGATACTTTCCGGGCAGGAATAAATTACCCAAGAAACCTAGCCTTAAGTGATCACTCCATTTGTAAATCAAAGTTAAATCCACAAAACTTCCATGGTCATGGCTGTTTTTGACTGTCTCTAATGTACCACTAGCCTGTCGAGCTCTGCGATATCCTGGCTTCAAAATATACATGTACCAATAATCTAACATGAAAATTAAATCATCATGAATCGAAAAATTTAAATTCAATGTTGTTGCAGCAAGATTTGATTTTGTATCTGCCCCACCCACATTCCAATTGGGCCTACTAATGCCGTACCACAAAGTGTGCATACCACCGGAAGCATACCCAAGCCCCAATAATTCTTCAGCAGTACTCGTACTCAGAAAAGTGTTAGCTGGCGATACAATGCTATAAGATTCATTCCTGGTTTGGAAATTGGTGTTCCCAGCATCAACATCGGTTGATGTCGTTCCACCTCCAGAAAAATACATAAACTTAAACGTTGGTAGTACGACTGTGTGTGCATTCCAGGTGACCGATGCCGCTCCCATGTAACCTTCATGATCAATCCTTGGCTTCCCCTGTCCCCCTGCATTGCTTGCGCTGTTTGTATTATAAATATAACCAAAGTTTCGTGCTGCATCTAACATAATGTTCCCATGCCAATTACTAAACATTAAGGATAGCCCGGCATTACCCAGCTGATCTTTATCAACGGTAAGATTATCAAAAAAACGAATTTGCCTGTGATCGTTCTTCGTGTGATCCAATACATAACTCACAAACGCCTGAACGTAGTGAGTTTTCCAGGCATAAGCCGTATCAAAAAGAAACCGGTGAGCATGAACATCAAACCATCCCTCGTTTGTATGGCTGTCAGGTCTTTCTATCTCAAGATTCCATTTATTGTTGAGATTCGGCTTATCCCAGCGAAAATTTGTTGCTAATGAAGAGCTTGAAAATGGATGAACATAACTTAAGGTGACACCGTAGTTGGGAAGCTTGTCCCCAAAAAGGTATCCCGTCCAACCAACTCGATGAGGTTTATGAAGCCCTGCCTGAACCCTAAACCCCTTAAACAGAGGAGCGCCAAAAGACAGCTCATACACTTTGGGAAGCGCTCGTAAAGGATCTAAGTAATCTTGAATAATTTGAGTGCCTGTTGTCTTAACATTCGTAAGGTTTGCAGCGTATTCACTACGCCCAAACCTTTGGTACTTCGTGTGAAAAAAAATGTCTCCTGATGGTAAATCAGAATAAACAAAATCAAGATTTCCAAAATACTCAAAGGAAAAGAATTCATCGTTTTCATAATCATCTTCACCAAGAGCAAGGTGGTTATCTAAAGCAGATGCAAAAAAATCAAAATTGATATCATAGGCATTAATACTCCACTTAGAGTCATAGTTACCGTATAGAACATGATTGGCGGCCTGAACACCTAAGAAACTAAAACAACACCCCAACAACACAACCCATAGGACATTCCTCACCATCGTTATCTATTGAGAACTAATACAAAATATTTGTCAAGCACTACAGAAGATTTTATTTTTTCATAACTGCAATATTAGCAATACCCCTTTGTGCCGAAGCATAAAACGGAGAAATCAAGAGAGCTTTTTCGAATGCAGCTACAGCTTTGTCATTTTGCTGTAAGGCAAGGTAGTTCCACCCTAATCCATTGTGAGGCTCTGCAAAATAATTGGATTTCTTATGCATTCTAGCCAATTGGTCAAAGACATCGATGGATTCAGAATATTGAGTGTTATAATAATAACTCCAACCAAGGGCAGCTAAAACAACACTTGCAACACCCCACGTATTATCTTCGTCTGCAGATAGTTTCAAACTCTTCAGATTCTCAATAGCTTTATCGTACCGTCGCTGATAATAATGAACAAGACCTGTCCCACGAGTAGCATCTTGATCATCAGACTTTCGAGAAAGAGCTAATGAAAAGCTATTTTCAGCCATGATGTAATTATATGAATTAAGATATCCAAATCCAGAAACAGTATACACATCGTTCCAACTTTTATACTTCTCTAACATTTCTGAATATTCTGGAAGGCTTACAATCACTGCAGAGAGATTGACAGCAGTTATAAAATTCTTGTGGGCTTCTTTTTCATTTCCTTGTTTATACTGGACTAGGGAAAGCCCACCATAGGCCTCAGGTAGATTTGGATATTTTTCAACAAGCTGCTCAAAAGACTTCTTTGCCATCTCCAATTGGTTGCTTCGTAAATAGGACCAACTCAAATAACCAAGAGTTGTGGCATCAAGAGGATACTGTTGAGTATACAACTTGAGAGAATCCGCACTTTGAGAGTATTTTTTTAAAGCGTAGTTTGTATACCCCAATCCCTTTAGAGTTCTAGGATCGTCTGATTTGATTTTGTGGCTTTTCTCAAAAAATTGAAGTGCTGTTGGAAGCTGACCTTTCGAATAGGCACACCACCCCAGACCCGTGTAAGCTCGCCATTGTTCAGATGGGCCTAGTTTCTGCAATGCAAGATTGAATCGAGATTGTGCTTTTTGAGCATTGAATGCATCGTAGTAATTCCATCCCTCGTTAATGAGAGCTAGATTCTTATTAATTTTAAGCAAACCAGCCTGGGCTTCCAGATGACCTGGCAGCAACATAAGTGTTTTATCAAACTCATCCGCAGCCCTGGTTAAATTCTCCTTGTACAAAAAGGCCCACCCTAAACCATTTCTAGCATCCGCATTCAGAGGATAGAGGGCAGCTGTCTTTTCAAAATAATCGATGGAGTTCTTATAGTCCTTTTTTTGAAGATATGACCAACCCAAACCCCTCAAGGTATCAAGTGTTTTGTCATTGAGCTTCAAAGAAGAGGAAAAAGATTCAATAGCATCATTGTATTTCTTCACATTATAATTGGCCCAACCTTGAGTATTAAGAACAACAATTCTTTCATCATCCGTTTTTGTATCTTTAAGAACGGTTTTCAATTGTGCTAGTGCCATCTCGTTTTTTCCTAATTGGAAGGCGCTGAAAGCAAAACCCTTTTGGGCCTCCCAGTGTGTTGCATCTTTTTTAAGAGCCGCCTCGAAATGCACAGCAGCATTCGTGAAATAACCCTTATTATAAAAAGACCATCCAATATAGTTGTCGATATTTTTCCAATCTTGATGCGATAAGAGCATTTTTTTAAAAACTTCTGATTGGGAAGCCATTGGATTGATCGCAATCAGTTTCTCAAAACTTTTTCGAGATTGAGTAGAATCTCCTTTGACATCGTAAGTCAGACACAATCCTTCATGGGGATCTGCCATGAGAGGATAAGTTTTGGCCAGCACAGAAAACTGTTTCACTGCATCATCATGGTTTTTATTATAATAATAACTCCAACCTAAATTGAGGATCGTGTCAGAATCTCCTGGCTCCTCCCGCAAATGCGCCTGAAGTTGGGTAATGGCTTGTGAGAATTTTTTTGTTTTAAACGCACAGTAGGCAAGCCCTTTTCGTGCATTGGCAGCATCTGCATGAAGTTCCAACGTTTTTTTGAAGTTCATTTCTGCTGCCTCATAATTTGCAAGCCAGTACTGAGCCCACCCACGGCCCAAGTGAATACGCCACATTTCTGATTCTGGAATTTTCTTATCCTGATTTTGAACAGCTTGGTTAAATGAGGCTAATGCCTTTTTATACTGGTAGTTATTCAGATATCCCCAGCCTTCATAAACTTGTGCCAGCTGTAAATCTTTCAGACGCGAGAGTCCAAAAAAAACACCCACGTAATGAGCATTGAGTTTTTGAACTTCTTCCAAAAGTTTTTGTGCCTCTTGAAGCTTTCCTTTCTCAAGCAGAGACCTTGCCAAAACGTCCTTGGCGTCAACCCAGTCTGGATGTTGGACACTCAAGGGTTTGAGTATCGCTATAGCTTTGTCATAGTTCTTAAGAAAATAATAACTCCATCCTAATAGTGATTTATTGTCTCCAATAATTTCAACCCTATCTTTAAACCCTGGGAACGAAATTTTTTCCTTCACAGGTGATAAATTTGAATTGAGTTTTTCTGATTCCAGAGCATGTTGAATGGCAAGATCTGAACGGCTCAATTGAAAATAAGTATAGGCAGCCCCTCTGTAAGCATCAGCATCTTTGGAGTTTTGATTGATTGCTTTTTTAAAGAACTCGAGTGATTCTTCAAATTTTTGATGATGATAAGATTTCCAACCATCTTCGACAGGACCTGCCTGGCTCACCCGGCTCAAACCAAAACAACATAAAATAACGACCCATAATAGATTTTTTTTCATACTGCCTCCATTGTCTATGAATCGTATCGGATAAAATTGTAGAGACTTAAGTTGTCACAGAAAACTTAAGTAATCGTATAAACCCTCCGATGAAAAGCATAGCGGGGAGGGATTATGACGTATTTTGATCAAAACCAATTTCTCTTTCTCAATAAGGGAATCCACTTACAAATTCCATCGCATATCAAAGTGGATCTGAATGATACCTTAGAAGGCGGCTTCATTTTCGATAAGAACAATGGAACAATGTACACACTCAATAGTCCGGCGGCCTTTATTTTTTGCAAACTGCTCAATGGTGAGAGCACTCATACACTGGAGTCTGTAACACAAGATCTCACAAAAGAATATGATGTATCAAATTCACAGGCACAAGATGATCTCATTGAGTTTCTCTGTTGTCTGCAAGACTTAAGCATCAAGGTGTTTAATGAAAAGAAAAATTAATATTGCCATCACAGGTCTTCAAGCTATGGATAATCCAGAACCAGGCATGAGCCTATCTAGATGCCTCAAAAACAACCCCAACTATACTTTGAGTGGTCTTTCTTACAGCCTTTATTGCACCGGTAATTTTTCACACTCTTTTGACGATATTTTTCTTGTTCCCTATCCATGGGACTCACCTGAACAGTGGCTTTCTCGAATTGGCGATATTCATAAGAAAAAACCCATTGATGTACTTATCCCTTCCCTCGATTCTGAAATAGTCCTTTTTTCATCTTTAGAGTCGCAATTGAGAGATATGGGAATCAAGATGTATTTACC
>JACOXK010000049.1 GCA_016182335.1 Deltaproteobacteria bacterium
TTATTTCAAATTTTCGCGCTACTTCAGGATACTCATCTCTACAACGGCAACATATCATAAAATGAAGCAATCCTTTGGTAAGCCAATTGCATATCTTCACCCGCTAAATTGAAAAATGGTCTTTCCCATGTTGGAGGAGGAGCGGGAAAAGTTTTAGGTATTGCATGTGATTTATAGATTTCAAATGTCTTGTGAAGAGCTGCGGCAGTTCTTTTGGAATTGAGATGTGCTTTATCAACAAGAATAGTCATATCAAGCAAATCTTTCACTCTGGAGTTTAGCGTTTTTCTCGGTCTAGTATAGGCATGCAGTTTTTCAGCAAACTGTTGTTCAACGGATATCATCGGAAAATCAATCACTGAAATTCCAGCAAAAGCTAAGAAATTCATTGGTGTAATTTTATCAATTGGTTGTATGATCACGTCACCCAGGCTGATATCAAGGCTAAATTTTGAAAAAGTCCTGCCATCCATTTGAGACTCTATAGGGAATCTAGCACCTTTTTCAGGAGCCCCTTCCAGTTGGCCTTTGCAACTTCCAACTATGAAAGTAAAAAAATCATCGATATCTATAGTTGCAATATCTTGGAGGAGTTCGTGCAATAATGCATAGTTATTACTTTGAATTTCAGATATCAATTTTTCTTCTTCTAAAGCAAGATCGATGTCCCGAGTGATAGTCGCATCAGCAAATCTCAATTCAAGAGCATACCCACCTTTAAGATACCAAGGGGACCTTCTATTTTGAAACACTCGACAAAGAAACCGATCAAAGGCTACCTGTTTTTTAAGACGTGTTATCTCGATATTTCTTTTTTTTGATTCCATTCTTAAATGATCATCCAAAGCCTGCCGAAATGCAGTTGAAGTTTTATATTTTTTTGTCATTTAATTTCTCTTTTAGGCGTTTTATTAAAGAAGTATGATCTATTTCTTCTAAAGACAGAATTTTTTTATACTCTTTTCTCGTCACAATACCTTTCTTTAATCCGAGAACAATGGCTTGCTCAAGCACTTCCTCTGGCGTGCCTCTTTTGATGAGGTCACTGATTGTTCTAGCAGCCGAGGTCACGCTGTAACCGCCCATTTGTTTGATGTCACCAGAAGTCACATGAGCTTTATAAAGAATAAGTATCTTGGGTACTTTGGAATGTCGCCTGAAAGGTATTGGGACTGTCATATGCAGTTTCGATGGCATCAAGTCTGTCAGCCCATGAATATTTAAGGCTGTTTCGTGTGAGTAAACGCCTTGTGGTTGATCCTTTTTGTTGCGTGACCAGAGTGCCCATAAAACTAGATGAGAGTCATCGCTATAAGGATAGTGCCTGAGACGATACACGCCTCGGCATTCCTTAATCCAATAGCCCTTTCGAACATAGTAGGAATGGTTTCTAGAATCATAGCCCGCTCTCATGGCTTGTTGTACCGTAAATAAACCAACTTGCCCATCAGCTATGCGATAAAGCTTTTCCTGGTTATTTTTTTGACGAGCCTTCATGCATGAAATCCTTATTATTTATGTATTATATCCTATAATTAAAAATGTATAAAGTACATAGATATTATGAGTTTTGTACGGTGATGTCCTATAATTGATGTAAATTCAGATGACCTCCGAGAGAGAGTTGATTAAACTCTCTCTCTAGAACGAAACTATTTCAAAAGGGGGTCACTATGGGAGAGCGTAGTCCAAAAAGTGAAGAAGTGAAAGAGAAAATGCAAAGATTGTTGAACGGGCAAAGTAGCTATGAAAATGGCGAACAAATGTTGTCAGCTTTTGTTCAATGTTCTGTTCAGCGCATGATTCAGGAAGCCTTGGAAAAAGAGCTCACAGAACATTTAGGGCGGGGCCATTATCAACACAGGGTTTCGACACGGACGTAAATTTTGGGCTCTTTCCCAAAAGATGTGGTGATTGATGACTAATTGAGCATAGAGCAGCCTCCGTGATATCGTTTTGTTTGCTGTTAACGAAACGAGAAGAGGAGGCGCCCTATGACGATTGAATATCTCATAAAGAGATTATTCGATGTACAAGGATATTATCTAAAAGATCTTAAAATCTACAACAAGAAAGTTATTATTATTTTGGATAGGAATCATCAGCCAGATGAATATGATCGCTATTGGAGGAGAATTAGAGACTGTAACTGGGGTGAAAAGGAAGTTTATATTGAGTTTCCAAAGCTTCGATATAGAGCACCCAATGGCATTGTAAGATTTGAACAATTGAGTTTTGTGGGTGCTTATGGAAGGCTGACACGAAGATTTGAATATTATTTGGCTGTATTAGCTCAGATGATGACACCCTATCAAGTGGCCAAACATTTTGGCCTTGATAAGAAAACAGTGTATCGAATTTAACATTACTTTTTAATACATGGATTGCAAAACCTAACAATTCCTCAAGATTTAGAAGAAATTTGTATTGATGAAGTTTCTTGGAGAAGCGGTCATCGATATTTTACTCTTGTCACAGATCTTAAATCACACAAATTAATTTGGGTTGTTGAAGGTAGAACTACTCAAGCGCTAGATTCCTTCTTTACAGTTCTGGGAAAGGATTATTGTGCTCGTCTTAAGACAGTAGCCATTGATATGTGTGAAGCCTATGAAGTCTCAATTAAGAAGAACTGCACCGTGGCTTCCATTGTTTATGACCGCTTCCACGTTGTAAAAATGCTCAACGAAGCCGTCAATGAAGTTCGAAAAGAAGAAATAGACAAAGCTGCTGCCAAGAAGAAAAAACTTCTTAGAAATACAAAGTGGCTCATCTTAACTCGGGAAAGTAAGCTCTCTACCAAACAGAAAAACTTTTTAGACGAGCTGTGTGCTGAGAATAAAAATATTCATAAGGCCGTCGTCTTCAAAGAACTCTTTATGAGCATCTATCAGTTTCCTGACCCGCCACTGGCAGAGAAACATCTCATTCAGTGTATTGTTGAAGCTTATCAATCAGGCCTTGCTCCTCTGAAAAAATTTGCAGAATTTATCAATCGTAGAAAACAAGGCATTATGAATTGGTACTTCACCAAACGCACCACTAGCGTTTCTGAGGGCATTAATAATGTTGTTAAAACCTTAAGGAGATCTGCCTATGGTTACAAGAACCCCAACTACTTTAAACTTAAAATCCTACAAAAATGTGGAAACCTTCAAATCCTTCCTATATGACTCTTCCACAACTTATGGTAAAGATCCGCGGCTGGAAGTGATCAGGAAGTACAACGCTTGGTTCACGAAGGGATAAAGCACTTAGTATCTCTCCAAAATGAAGACGACGGATTATGGGGGAAAGACACCCGATATCCTACGGCGATAACAGCACTGGCCGGCTTGGCCATCTTGGGAGGTGGTAATACGCCATTAGAAGGGCCATATACGCAGAATCTTGAAAGGGTGATTAATAAATTATTGAAGTGTCAGAGTTCCAGTGGGTGGATTTCATGTGGGGATTCAGCGTCTATGTATGGCCATGGATTCGCAACACTTTTTTTATCGCAAATTTATGGAATGAGTGAAGATGAGAGAATAGGACGAGCTTTAAAAAACGCAGTGCTATTTATAGAAAGATTTCAAAGTGAAAGAGGTGGCTGGTATTACGAGCCAAGCGCAGAT
This sequence comes from Deltaproteobacteria bacterium, assembly GCA_016182335.1. GTDB lineage: Bacteria > Bdellovibrionota > JACOXK01 > JACOXK01 > JACOXK01 > JACOXK01. The sequence goes on from JACOXK010000049.1 coordinate 3,618, forward strand.
GATGAAGGAAGTGTAACCATTGTACAAGTTCAGGCGCTCCGTGCAGTGCAAGATGTGGGCATTACTGTCAAAAAGCAAGTTATAGAAAAAGCAATGAAATATGTCAGAGATTCTCAAGTTGAAAGTGGTGGTATTGCCTATGAACCTAGGCAATCGAATGCGTCATTTGCATTAACAGCAGCTGGGATGGCAGTTCTCTTAAATGCTGGAGATTATGAAGAGGATTCTGTGAAAACAAAAGGATTTGAATACATAAAGAATAATATAACTTTTAATCCTCAAACAGATCATTTTCTCTATGCGCATTTTTATGCCGCTCAGATTTACAAACACGAGATGGGGAGACCGATGCCTTGGGATAGCGCGGCACCCGAGGATACTCCGCCACAAGAGGGTGGTACAGGTAGTTTGGAGGGTTATCTGTATTTTCAAAACCTGAAGGATATTCTTGTTCCTGCATTACAAAATCTTTTAGATAGAAATAATAGAGCAGAAATTAATCAATTTTCGAGAGAAGGATTTGTTTATAATTTAGCCATGACGTTACTTATATTAGAAACAGAGATGGGGTATCTTTCTATCAGGGCTGATTAAGAGTTTTATGAACAGAAAAAATATTTTAATATTTTTGTGTATGGTCTTCAATCTTGGGATTCAACAGGATGTATTGTCTGAAGGAGAAAAAGCACAGAGTCCAGATATTACAATTCGAGCAGTCAGAGAGCGAGAAATCTCTATTGAAAGTTATGTAAAAGCACTTTTTTTATCAGCACGCAGATTATGGAAAGAAAATTGGGAGCCGTCTGATGCATGGAAGCAGTATCTTAAGATTCAAGAACAAATACCAGAAGAGTTTATTCATGAAGAAGGAAAGGAAGAACTAGCCCGGCTTGTAGCATGGAAGGACATGAAAGAACTTTTGATAAAGGCAGAAGAAAAAAAAGAAGATGAAAAAGCCAAGAGATTTTTAGAAAAAGTTATAGAGCCACCGGATGATATTTTTGAAAAACCCTATCAGAAATATGTTTTAGAGGGATTGAGTTTGTATGAGATATCAGAGCTTGTTCGAGAAGTTCTTCCCTATATCGTGACAAAGAAAGGCAGTGGTTGGATTAAAAAATTAGCAGGATATCTTGTTGAAACTGGAGAGATAGAAAAGTTAAGCATTGCCCATCAGTTACTTAATTTGATTCGACTGTATTCTTTTAATAATGAAGATGAAGGTTCAGTCAAGAAGCTTGAATCTTTGATAACTACATCCAAGAGCTCATCCCAAAGTCTTGGCTTTTCCATCACTTCAGAGAAGAGTGGTATGCACGATACAGATTATTATCTGAATATTGATTTTCCAACAGGCGAGAAAATAAGAAGAAAGCTCTATGGTTCTGATTCAAAACCAGCTATAAAGAAAGTACAGAATAAGATATTAGCTCTAGGTATGGCAGAGAAATCTGCTACTCATATTTTGAATTATGATGTATTTGGAAATCTGTATGGGAAAGAAACGAAGCCAATCAAAGAGATTTGGACAATCGATGATGTATTTTCTGAGAATGATTTTGTATCCATTAAAGCAGGTACGTTTCAGATGGGTTCTCCTGAGAGTGAGGTTGGAAGACATTTAGATGAAAAACAGACATGGGTGAAACTGTCTCATGATTTTTATATGGGTACATATGAGATAACACAACTTCAATACGAATGTGTGATGGGAGAAAATCCATCGAAATTTAAAGGATTAAATCTTCCTGTTGAAATGGTGAGTTGGTTCGATGCTGTGAAGTTTGCAAATAAATTATCAGAGCTTAAAGGATTAAAGCCCTGTTACAAGATTACAGGTGAAGAAGCAAACATTGTTGTAGAAATCGACAATGAAAAAAAGTCAATCTATGAATGCGAAGGATATCGATTACCGACAGAGGCAGAGTGGGAATACGCAGCCAGAGCTGGAACAACAATGCCTTATTCATTTGAAGGTGGAGAGGCAGAGCTTGAAAAATATGGGTGGTATAGAAAAAACTCTAATAACAAAACTCATCCTGTAGGAATGCTTGCCGCGAATCCTTGGGGTTTAAAAGATATGCATGGAAATGTGTGGGAGTGGTGCCATGATTGGTATGGCAATTATCAAATATCAGAAGATCAAAATCATCCTATGGAAAATCCGCAGGGTCCTAATGTTGGCTCGTTCCGCGTTTTACGTGGCGGCAGTTGGGGCGGCAGTGCGCGGAGCTTGCGCTCGGCCGATCGCCACGACGTTAGTCCCGGCGGCCGTGGCGATGATATTGGTTTCCGGGTCTTGAGGACAAAACGTATCCCTTGAGCTCTTTTATCCTTTTACTTACACTTGGCATTCTGCCGCGCGGGCGAGCGAAGCAGCCCAACGCGGCAGCGTCGAAAATTTTTTTCCACAGGTTTTGAATTTTAAATGACAAGGTTGTGAATTTGCATTGACGGCAGTTTTTTTTTAAATAAGTTTCCAATCTAACGAGTTGGCGCATGATAAAAATCGTTTCCCTCTTCTTCAGTGCAGCACTTAATGGGTTTGATGATTCTGAATTAAAAGAAGCTTTAGAAAGTAATCGTGTTGAATCAATTTGTCATTACTTTTTCGTTCATAATGGGGTTCCTTGCTTGACATTTGTGGTGAAGCTGCCCCCCCGCTGATTTAATATTCAAAGAACCTCAAAAAGAGTTGAAAAATTCAGATATTTGGAAAAGAATCTTATCTGATTCAGATATGAGTTTTTTCAATCTTTTTCGCGAGCGGAGGTCAAAGAAATCTAAAAAAGAAGGGGTTCCTCCATATGTGATTTTTACGAATAATCAGCTTGCGAGCATAGTGAAAAAGCGGCCTCAATCACTGAGCGAATTATCAGAAATTGAAGGTATTGGAAAAGCAAAGCTTGAAAAATATGGACAAGAAATTCTTGAAATCTCAAAAATAAATATCGGGGAAAATAAAGGTAATTCTCATGAATAATCAAGATCAAATTGAAAGACATTCTGAACTGCCCATATTTGTTTTATGGATGGATTTTTTAAAATGGCTTCTTTGTCAAACAGAGAAATTTCCTAAAAAATCACGATTCACATTTTCAAATCGGATAGACAACATGGCACTGGATATCGTCGAACAAATCATTGAAGCACGTTATTCGAAATCAAAGTTTCTCATTTTAAGGCAGATCAATATAAAACTCGAGAAGTTCAGAATACTTTTTCGAATATCTTATGAATCAAGATTTCTTTCTTTTGAATCCTACAAATATGGAATTAAGAAAATAAATGAAGTGGGACAAATGCTGGGTGGTTGGCTGAAAAATAGAAGGGATTTTGATGAAGCGAACAAACCATCTCTTTGAGAAAATCGTTGATTTTAAGAATCTTCTTTTGGCCTCTCAAAAGGCTTTGCGAAGAAAAAGATATAAAACATCGTCTACTTCTTTTTATTTTAACTTTGAGTCAGAGCTTTTGAATCTTCAAGAGGAGCTGATGGAGGGTTATTATTGTCCGCAATCTTATCAGGTATTTCATATTCGAGAGCCAAAAGTGAGAAAAATAGCTGCGGCTCATTTTAGAGATCGAGTTGTTCATCACGCCCTATGCAATGTCTTAGAGCCGCTCTTTGAAAAAAGGCTCATATTTGACACCTATACCTGTAGAGTTGATAAGGGTACTCACCGAGCCATAAAAAGAGTTCAATATTTTTCGAGAAAATATTCTTATTATCTCAAGTGGGATATTCAAAAATATTTTGAAAGCATTGATCATGAAATTTTAAAAGATCTATTGAGAAGAATCATCAAAGACAAAAGGATTCTGAGGTTGCTCGATAAAATCACAGATCATCCAGTTCCAGGAAATGCCTCTGGCAAAGGACTTACTATTGGAAATCTTACAAGTCAGCATTGTGCTAATCTTTATCTTGGCGAATTGGATCACCTCATAAAAGACAGCATGATGATCAAAGGCTATGTTCGCTATATGGATGACGGCATTTGTTTATCAAATTGTAAAAATAATCTTTTTCAAATTCTTGAAAATATAAGAATATTCTTGGATGAAAAACTAAAGTTGAAGCTCAAAGAAAAAGTAACGCGAATTGCTCCTGTCACAGAGGGTATTCCATTTCTTGGATTTCGAATTTTTCCAAATCTCATAAGACTTCAGAGGCGAAATCTTGTAAGATGGCGAAGGAAAATGAGGACAAGGCAGAAACAATATGGCCAGGGATTCATATCGGAGGAAACACTCATTGCTTCAGTGCAGAGCATGATCGCCCATATCTCTCACGGTAGTTCTATGAGTTTACGCAGGAAAGAAATAGAAAGTTTAGGCTCTTTGGCGTAATGACCAAACAAGGCTCGAACCGCGTTATGCGTGGCGGCAGTTGGAACAACAATGCGCAGAACCTGAGCTCGGCCAATCGTAACAACAATAGGTCTGACAACCGCAACAATAACCTTGGTTTCCGCCTCCTGAGTACAAGCATTTGCCA
>JACOXK010000058.1 GCA_016182335.1 Deltaproteobacteria bacterium
GCAACCAAAGATGATCTGAAGAGCTTTGCAACCAAAGATGATCTTCAAAAATTCGAAACAAGGATTGATAAAAAATTTGCTACCAAGGATGATTTGCAAAATGAATTATCTCGTTTTGCTACAAAAAATGATTTAATCGATTTTGAGAAAAGGATCGATACAAAAATTGATAAAAAAGTTGACGAAGGAATTGGCATTTTGAAAGTTCTTATCGAAGATTTACGGAGTGATGTAAAATTACTAGCTGAAGGCAGGGAACCGCACACTCAAAAGCTTGAGCAACATGATAAAATTTTAGATGATCATGACAACAGAATTATCCAGCTGGAAGATTTTAATTATACAAAAAAAGAAATTTAAGCATGTTATTTTCGGTATAAAATAAATTCTTCTTCAGAGGAAAATTGCAAGTAAGGATTGTTTTTGAACTCTTCTCTCAAAGTGGATGTAGGTTGAATTCCATAATGATGGGAGGGGTAAACTTTTAAATCCATGGGGAGTGATTTGATTTTTCTATAAAGGGAGTCATACAGACTCGCTGGATCGCTCTGCGGTAGGTCACATCGGCCGCAACCTCCAATGTGTAAAGTATCCCCTGTAAAGAGTTTATTTTCTAGGAGAAAGCAGAGGCTATCAGGAGTATGTCCTGGAGTATGAAATGCTTGAAATGTGAGGTTTCCAAGACTGATCTTATGAGCCTCAAGAACAGAAATAAAATGGGCTTTAATATAAGACAGCTTATGAAGTCCATCGGGGTGAGCATATATTTTAAGATCAAAGTTTAAGCATAACTCTAAGAGAGATTCGAGCTGATCTGCGTGAGAGTGTGTTAAGAGAAGAGCTTCGAGTTTTAGAGAGTTTTTATCGAGCAGCGAAACGCAGTTTTCATAGTCCAAAGATGGATCAATAATACAGGCCTTTGCTGTTTCCTGACATCCAATAACATAACTTAATTGATGAAAGGGACTGGATGTAACTTGTTGAAAATAATAAATTTTTCTAAATAACTCCAAAATATTACCTTTTCTCCCCTTGAATTTTATGACATGATACTTATATTAGTAGCTCATACAAACATGGATAAACAAGACAATCAACAACAGCCTTCAGATCAGGAGCAAGATTCTTCAATTTTTCAGAGCGATCCTTATAGCCCAATTAAAACTCCTGATAACATTCCCACAAATCTTTTTATTCTGCCTTTACGAAATATTATTATTTTCCCAGGCATGATGTTTCCAGTAGTTGTTCTCAAAGAAAATCTTATTGAAACAGTAAGAAGCTCTCATTCTCAAACCCCTTATATTGGATTGATAGCCAGAAAAAAAACAGATCATGAGGATGTTCTTCCTCAAGATCTGTATGAAATGGGAATCGTCGCAAAAATTCATAAGATTATTAATCTTCCTGAAGGGGGTATTAGCCTTGTAGTACAAGGGTTGAAAAAAATGAAGGTTGAGCGCTATATTCGCACGACCCCACATCTTATAGCTAAAGTTCGTTACATTGATGATATCATTCAAGATGATGACGAAACCAAGGCTCTGTTTCGAAATGTTCAAAATCTTCTGAAAGAAATCATTTCTCTGAATAGGGATATTTCCGAAGACATGAATCTAGTTCTTGCAAACATGACGAGTCCTCAGGTTTTAACAGATTTTATTGCTTCTCACTTCAAAATGAAACTTTTTGACAGACAGGATCTGCTTGAAACATTAGATGTCAAAGAAAGGCTTAAAAAAATAAGTTTGGTTCTATCTAAAGAACTCAACCTCTTAAAACTTGGCGACAAAATTCAAAGACAAATCAATAAAAAAATTGAAAAAAGTCAGAAGGAATTTTTTTTAAGAGAACAACTCAAGGCTATTCGAAAAGAGCTTGGCGAAGGAAAGGACGAAAAATCTCTTGATATTGATAGATTTGAACAAGAGCTCAAAAATTTACCAGAATATGCAAAAAAAGGTATCGAAGAAGAAATCAAAAGAATGAAGTTGATGATGCCTGAGTCAGCTGAATATCATGTTATTCGAAATTATATTGAGAGCATTCTCAAGCTTCCCTGGACAAAAACTACAACAGATAATTCAAATATTGATCATGCTGAAAAGATACTCAACCGAGACCATTATGGATTGGAACGGGTCAAAGAAAGAATCCTAGAGTTTATGGCTGTACGTCAGCTTAAACCCAAAGGACATGGTCCTATTCTTTGTTTTGTAGGCCCACCAGGTGTTGGTAAAACTTCCTTAGGAAAATCCATTGCTGAATCCCTTGGAAGAAAGTTCTATCGTCTTTCGTTAGGTGGTATGCGAGATGAAGCTGAAATTAAAGGACATCGACGGACCTATATAGGTGCCATGCCTGGAAGAATCATGCAAGGAATTAAGATTTCAGCAACTAACAATCCCGTATTTATGCTGGATGAGGTCGATAAAGTAGTGAGTTCCTATCAAGGTGACCCTGCCGCAGCTCTTCTCGAAGCGCTTGATCCAGAGCAAAATGGAGAATTTCTAGATCACTACCTGGATATACCCTTTGATTTATCAAAAGTGATGTTCATTTGTACAGCCAATGTTTTATCAACAATTCCTTCTGCTCTGCTAGATAGAATGGAGGTCATTGATTTACCCGGATATATTCCTGAAGAAAAAATAGAGATAGCAAAGAAATATCTATTGCCAAAACAAATTGACGAAAATGGTATTCAACCTAAAAATATCAGCATCAATACAGAGACAATAAAAGATATCATTATGCATTATACTCAGGAAGCTGGGGTACGAAATCTCAATCGAGAAATAGGCAGAATTTGCAGAAAAATAGCGACTCGTATAGCCAGAGAGTCCAATTCAAAATTATGTGTTGAGGTTAATGAGAAAAATTTGGATAAGTTTCTTGGACCCCCAAAAGTTTTTGATGAAATAGTTCGAAGAGTTCAAAGTCCTGGGGTTGCAGTCGGGCTTGCCTGGACAAGTTATGGCGGAGAAATTTTATTCATTGAGTCGGCAAAAATGCCAGGCTCAAAATCGCTTGAAACAACTGGGCAGTTGGGGGAGGTGATGGAGGAATCTACCAAGATAGCCCTAAGTTATATCCGTTCTCACTGTTCAACATTTAAACTTAAAAAAATGCCACTTAAAGATATTGATATCCACATTCATTTTCCAGCAGGGGCAACTCCTAAAGATGGTCCTTCTGCGGGTATTGCGGTTGCAACTTCGCTTTTATCCCTATTTAAGAATAAACCGATGAAGCCCAGGTGGGCAATGACAGGAGAACTGACTCTTACGGGGCGTGTTTTGCCGGTTGGAGGAATCAAAGAAAAAGTTGTTGCAGCAAAGAGGAGTGGAATCAGAGATATTATTTTGCCCGAGAGAAATAAAAAAGACCTTGATGAAATACCTAAACATGTCTTGAAGGGCCTCACTTTTCACTTTGCAGAAACCTACCCGCAGGTCTACGAACTGGCGTTTTCAAAGGGAAGAGTCTAAGAAATTTTTGATAATTTTATAATCTTCAGGTTCTAGTTTTGTAAATTCAATACCTATGCCTGCTGGATCAGTTGTTGTTTCCTCTTTTGGGTTTTTGCACCATTTCACCAACCCCTCCACTTTTAAGAGCTGAGGGTTCGCTCAGATTATGAGAAACATAGGTTTTATAATCTTCTTCAACTGCGCCTTTAATGTGCAAAACAACCTGTGCTTTCACCTTTTTTCTAAAATAATGCCTTCTTTCTTGATCTTGAAGCATCTGCGACATCTTATTTTACTCCTAACACGAGGGAATGGGCTTGTCGATGTATCACTCAGACAAGAAGGAACGAAGCATCCACGCCATTTTTTCATGTTTTTCCATAAGACCGGTGAGAAAATCACTCGTTCCTGCATCTCCAAAATCTTTGTCACATATGACGAGATCTTTTCTCAAATACCCAATAATGGACTCATGCATTTTTAATAAATTTATTATCATAACCCGCGATTTATCCGTATTGGAACTAGCCTCGTGGACTCGAGCAAGTTTTGTTATTTGTTTTAAGGCGCCCTGAGCTATCGATCCCAATGTGCGAACGCGCTCGGCAACACTGTCTACCACTTCAAGTAACTCTTCGTATTGAGAATTGAAAAACTTATGCAAATCATTAAACTGAGGACCAGTGACATTCCAATGATAGTTAAGCGTTTGCGTATAAAGAACAAATTCATCTGCTAAAAGTTTATTAAGTAAAGTTCCTACCCCTTCTCTAGAGTTTTCTGATAGACCGATATTCATATGACCTCCTTTTCCTCCATGTAAACAAATGAAAAGAATCGGGTCAATCGTCTGGACGAATGTGTTAGCTTAGATTAATCTCTCCTTATTATGGAAATTTCAGAAAAAATTAAAGAACTTCACAAGAAAAATGAAGAAGCTGAACAGGGTGGAGGAAAACTTCGTCTGGCAAAACAAATAGAAGTTGGGAAGCTCACCTGTCGTGATAGGATTGCTCTTTTGCTAGATGAACATTCATTTTCGGAAGTTGATAAATTTGTCACTCACCATTGCTCAGATTTTGGAATGGAAAAGAATAAGATCTTGTCCGATGGCGCTGTCACTGGGTATGGAACTATTGATGGAAGACTTGTCTTTATTTTTTCTCAAGACTTTACCGTTTTCGGTGGTTCATTAAGTCGCACAAATGCAAATAAAATATGTAAAATCATGGATTTAGCTCTTGAAAATGGAGCGCCGCTCATAGGCCTTAACGACTCAGGGGGTGCTCGAATCCAAGAGGGGGTTGAGAGCCTTGGAGGATATGCTGATATCTTCTATCGAAACACCCGAGCTAGTGGCGTTATTCCGCAAATCTCTGCTGTTTTGGGTCCTTGTGCAGGGGGTGCAGTTTACTCGCCGGCCATCACTGATTTCATTTTTATGGTCCAGAAGACAGGTTATATGTTTGTTACCGGACCTGATGTTGTTAAAACAGTAACTCACGAAAATGTGGATAAGGATCAGTTGGGAGGATCTTTAGTTCATGCTTCTAAAAGTGGGGTCGCCCATTTTTCTTGCCAGGATGAGAGAACAACTTTGTTGTTGATTCGTGAGCTCTTGCGTTTTCTTCCTTCAAATAATTTGGAAGATCCGCCCCATCATGCAACTGCCGATGACATTCATCGGCTTGATAAGAATCTTAATTCTCTGATTCCACTCAATTCAAAAACCCCATACGACATGAAAGATCTTATTCATACGGTCGTCGATGATAAGTTTTTTTTAGAGGTTTGCGCACTTTATGCACCTAATATTATTATAGGGTTTGGTCACATGGGTGGACGGAGTGTTGGCATTGTTGCGAATCAGCCGAATCATTTAGCTGGGTGTTTAGATATACACGCCTCTATTAAAGCCGCCCGTTTCGTGCGTTTCTGTGACGCATTTAACATTCCCATTATTACATTTGTGGACGTCCCTGGTTTTTTGCCTGGACTGGATCAAGAACACGGAGGCATTATTAAACATGGAGCAAAACTCTTGTATGCCTTTGCTGAAGCAACTGTTCCTAAATTCACAGTCATAACAAGAAAGGCCTATGGTGGGGCTTATGATGTTATGAATTCAAAGCATATTGGCGCTGATCTCAACCTTGCTTATCCAACTGCTGAGATTGCTGTTATGGGTCCAGATGGCGCTGTCAATATCATTTTTAAAGACGAGTTATCCAAATCGAAGGACCCACAACAGAGAAAAGAAGAGCTCACACAAAATTATAGAGAAAAATTCGCTACCCCCTATCAGGCTGCTTCGTTGGGTTATATTGACGAAATCATTGAACCTCAATATACCCGAGAGCGTCTCATCAAGGCCTTAAACATTTTTAAAAACAAGAGAAAGAAGAATCCTTCCAAAAAACATGGCAATATCCCGCTTTAAAAAGATACTCATTGCAAACAGAGGAGAAATTGCAGTGAGAGTCATTCGTGCTTGTCGAGAATTAGGTATTTTATCTGTTGCGATTTACCCATCACCAGATAGAACGTCTCTTCATGTCCGTATGGCCGACGAAGCCTACTGCCTGGGTGAAGACCCGATGGGATATCTCAATACAGAAAAAATTGTTGAAAGTGCTGTAAAATCAAATACTTGTGCCATTCATCCTGGCTATGGTTTTCTTTCTGAAAACCCAGAGTTTGCACAAGTCTGTGAGCAAGCCGGGATTGTCTTTATAGGTCCAAAACCTTCTTCAATTGAAAAAATGGGGCACAAAATTGTTGCACGAAAACTCATGCACAAAAGTGGAGTTCCTATTGTCCCAGGTTCTACAGAGCCCCTTCAATCGGCCGAACAGATTCAAAAATTAGCTCGTGAAATAGGTTTTCCACTTCTTCTTAAGCCAGCTGAGGGTGGGGGTGGTAAGGGAATGGTTTTGGTCAGAGAAGAAAGTGAATTACAGCAGGCTTTCCAATCGTCTCGGCGAATTAGTAAATCTGCCTTTGGAAGTGATCTTGTTTATGCGGAAAAATATGTTGAACAACCCAGACATGTAGAAGTTCAAATATTGGCAGACTCTTTTGGGAAAACTATTCATCTTTTTGAAAGGGAGTGTTCTGTTCAGAGAAGGCATCAGAAGATTATTGAAGAAACACCATCAGTTTTTCTGAATGAACAGCAGAGAGAGGATATTTGTTTAAAGGCAGTAAAAGCAGCTGTGGCCATAGATTATATAGGAGCAGGAACCGTTGAGTTCATTATTGATAAAAAACATAATTTTTACTTTATGGAAATGAACACCCGTCTTCAAGTCGAGCATCCCATTACGGAATGGGTAACAGGGGTTGATATCGTGAAGGAACAGATCAGAATTGCTCAGGGAGAAAAACTTCTTCTTGATCAAAATTCTCTTTCCCAAAAGGGGCATTCTCTTGAGTGCAGAATTTATGCAGAGGATGCAGAGAACAATTTTATGCCATCTCCTGGAAGGATTCATCATCTTGAAATGGCTCAAGGACCTTTTATTCGAGTGGATTCTGCCATTTACGAAGGCTATACTGTGCCACAGTTTTATGATCCTTTAATAGCCAAACTTTCTGTATGGTCATACAATCGATCTGCTGCTATTTCAAAAATGATATCATCTTTAAACGAATTTAAAATCTTTGGTATCAAAACAACTGAGAGATTTTTGATTGATTTACTAAACAACAATGATTTTAAAGAGGGTCGTTATGACACCCACCTTGTCGAAAATCATCTTAAGAAGAATGGTTTTTTAAAAAAAATGACAGAAGATGAAATAACTTGTGCGCTTATTGCATCTGGGATTTGTGCTTATGAGTCCAGACATAGATCTTTGCAAGATAAGTTTTTCAATACAGATGCATCATCTTGGAAAGGGGTGAGTCGTCGTGAGTCTCTGAGAAATTCTTATGATATTTGAGGCCCAGATTGCTGAGAAGTCTTATAAGATCGATGTTCAGAAAAAAATGGCATCCTACGTTATAAAGATTGATTCTTCAGTTTATGATATTCCCTTAAATTGGGAAAATCTGTTTGAACTTCATCATAAAACTCAGCAGGTTATTGCTTCCACAGTTTCAAAAACAAAGTTACGCTGTTTTATTAATGGTCGGGCTTTGGATGTATTTATTCAGACTGAACAGGAAAAAATTCAAAGTTCACTTTCGCAGGCTGAAGAAGGACGTGAGTTGATAACTTCTATGCCCGGGAAAATTGTAAAAATTCTTGTAACTCAGGGCCAAAAAGTATCGAAAAATGAATCTGTTCTCATTATGGAAGCTATGAAAATGGAAAACATTTTGAAATCCCCTTGTAGTGGGGTTGTTCAATCGATTTATGTTAAAGAAAATGATAGTGTTGAGGCACAAACTAAGGTGCTTGAGATTGAATGTGAACAAGAAAAAATTTGAAACAACCTCTCATATCGAAGTCAAAGAACTCTATACTAGAGAGGATGTTGAGGGTGAAAGTGGGAAGAACAGAATTGAAACTTCTGGCGCTTTTCCTTTCACTCGCGGCATTTATCCATCCATGTATCGAAAAAAATTATGGACAATGCGTCAGTATGCTGGGTTTGCTACAGCGGAAGAGTCCAATAAAAGATATCGATATTTGTTTGATCATGGACAAACAGGATTGTCTGTAGCTTTTGATCTACCAACCCAGATGGGATTTGATTCTGACTCCCCAAAAGCGTTTGCTGAAGTAGGGCGCTCAGGAGTTGCTATCGACTCTTTACAGGACATGGAAATTCTTCTTAAAAATTTACCACTGGACCGCATTTCAACTTCTATGACGATTAATGCAACGGCTGCCACTCTGCTTGCATGCTACATTGTGGTTGGTGAAAAGCAGGGCGTTGATACAAAAAAACTTCAAGGCACTATTCAAAACGACATTCTTAAAGAATATATTGCACGGGGTACTTATATTTATCCTCCAGAACCCTCTTTGAGATTGGTTTGTAATATTTTTTCATGGTGTCAGAAGAATTTACCCCAGTGGAATACAATCAGTATTAGCGGCTATCATATCCGAGAGGCTGGATCGAGCGCTGTGCAAGAACTGGCGTTTACACTTGCAAATGCAATCACTTATGTGGAGCAGGCTCTTAAGTCTGGCTTGAATATTGATGATTTTGCAGGACGCCTTTCCTTCTTTTTTAATGGGCATAATAATTTTTTGGAGGAGGTAGCTAAGTTTCGTGCTGCAAGAAGAATGTGGGCCAATATTATGAAAAATCGGTTTGGTGCTAAACTTCAGAGATCCTGGATGTTAAGGTTTCATACTCAAACAGGCGGGTCTACACTGATGGCAAATCAAATTGAAAACAACGTCGTGCGAGTTACTCTTCAAGCTTTGGCAGCAGTTTTAGGGGGGACTCAATCGCTTCATACAAACTCAAAAGATGAGGCTTTGTCTTTACCTTCAGACTCTGCTGCAAAACTTGCCCTACGAACTCAGCAAGTGATTGCCTACGAGTCAGGGGTAGCAGATTTTGTTGATCCGCTGGGTGGGTCTTACGCCGTTGAGAGTTTGACAAATGAGATTGAAAAGAAGGCCCTGGACTATATTTCGTTTATTGAAAAAAGGGGCGGAGTTGTTGCCTGTATTGAAGAAGGTTTTTTGCAATCTGAGATTCAGAAAGAAAGTTATGCTTATCAACAGTCTATCGAAAATAAAGAACAATTCGTTGTAGGAGTTAATATTTTCCAGGAGAATGAAAAAAAGCTTTCAAAAGTTCAAAAAATAGATGAAAGATCAATTAAGAAACAAATCAGCAAACTTCAAACATTGAGAAAGAAGAGAAATTCAAAGCTAGTACGTGAAAGTCTTTCTCGATTGGAGCAAGCCGCCAAAACGGCATCAGAAAATCTCTTTCCGTATATTCTTGAAGCCGTTCGTGGCTATGCAACGGTAGGAGAAATATCTAATACTCTGAGAAATGTTTTTGGAGAATACAAACCGTCATTTTAGGGTTTGATAATTCATTTTATTCTGTTTTATTTCAGAATTTGAATCTCAAGGCACTTTCAAATACAAATTCACTCTTTTTATTTTTCAATGGATGGATTGGTGAAGATCACGAAGGATTCCTTTAATCTCATCGTTTTCAGGATCGAATTGAAGGGATGACTCAAATTCTTTGAAGTCTTTCCCGAATACAATCTCTTAGTAAGGTGTGCTATTCAACGTAGGGTCGGATGATCCCTAAAAACACCGGGTTGCACCCACAATTGATCGCGCTGAATTTCCTCTAAATTTAACTGACCATTATGAAAAAGTGCTTTGAGACTTGTTAAAACTGCCTTTTCTGCAGCAACTATCTTCGATGGCGTCACTTTTCGCTTGAAATCTTCTTCAATATGAAGAGCGACATATTCAGCAATTTGAGGAGGAAGTTTAGAAATAATTAAGTTTTTATAAGCAGAGAGCTTTCCTAGAAGAACAGCGACAATGTCATCTCGTGAAAGTTGGCTTAAAAATAGAGTCAGGTCATTTTCTTCCAGAAGACTTACAAGATCAAGTGTTATAATGCTTGATTTTAATTTCATGCCAAGCGTTGTATCTGCTTTTAAAATATCGTCTGCAAGTTCGTCGGGTTTATCATGAGATTCAACTAAATTGATAAGTGCATTAAATCCGGATGTTTCGTACAGATTCAAACTTGTGAGTTGAGCAGCTCGGTGGGCCAAGCGAAAACTTAAATACTTAAGCTCATTCCAAGGCAGTGTTTCTATTGTGGCCAGTTCCAAAGCGACTGATTTCTGATCACTATCTTTTAAATTTTTAAACACGTTACTTCGTGTTTCAATATCGAGTTGTAAAAGAAGGAGCGCTTGGCATCGAATATCTTCACCTTTAACCAAGTGAGCTATTTTTGTTGGTTCTAAATTTTTAAGAAAATCAAAATTGGACTCAATAACTTGATTTTCTTTCAGAGACAACAAACTTTCAAGTTCTATTTCATGACGAAACTGTGTTCCTATGCGCTTTACATCGGATACGCTTAAGTGCTGCATTTTTGAAAACTCAGATGTGAGCTCCTCTGCAGAGTTATTATTAAGAACTCCCTTAAGCTCTGATCGAAGATGAGTAGGAAGTGTGATAAGGACTTGAAGTGCATGGTGTAAACCCTGCGGCGATGCTGCCCACCGTTTCAACACATTTTTTGCTGTGCTCAGATGAGAAGCAACGA
The DNA here is from genome assembly GCA_016182335.1 of Deltaproteobacteria bacterium. GTDB lineage: Bacteria > Bdellovibrionota > JACOXK01 > JACOXK01 > JACOXK01 > JACOXK01. The sequence continues at coordinate 10,697 of JACOXK010000058.1, forward strand.
GATCTGCATAATGCGCTGGGCTTTGAATTGTTAGAGAATCTCCAATCGATATCCCTTGAGGGATTTCCTGATATGAAGGCACGACAGTGGGGGAGGGTTGAGATTCGTGTTTTAAAACTGATGGCAAAACTGTTTTTTTCCTTTGACGACGCATAAAATAGAAGATGCCCATAATAGCTGCAAGAGTGGACATAATAAGAAAAATCAGTAAAAAATAACCTCTTAAGTTTGAGAATATAGTTGGGTGAGGCACGGCTACAAATGAGTAATTTAAATGAAGTGCTGATTGAAATGGTTGTGCTTGATGTTCAATATATTTTTGAAGAAAATCCCTAGTTTTTTGTGGAAGTTTCTCATCAGCCAGAATATTAACATCAATACCAGAAATAACAGTAGATGTTTGTGCTGCACTACCAGATTCTTCAAATCCAGGTTCCACAATACTACGTTGAACTGTAGTTTTTGAAGAGGATTTGATGAATACATCTAAGCACAGCTGTGGACAATGGAGTTTGAATAACTCAAGAATGACAGGTTTCAAAACGCTTTCAGGCGTTTGTCCTGCACTGAACAAAGTCGTCATCGAGAGACTCACTACTAATTGACTTAAGAGAATGAGTTTTTTCATAGAACCACCTTTTTTAATAAATTTTTAACGTTACCCTTCTGTTTATATTTCTGTATTCCTCAGCATCTGCAACTTCAGCTTTCTCTTCAAGTTTTTTAGGTCTCGTATGGGCAAATCCCCTTAATTGAATTCGATTTTCATCAATGCCGTGAAAACGCAAAAAATTAAGGAACTCCATAGCCCTGTAGGCTGACAATTCCCAATTAGATGGAAATTTAAGTGTATGAATGGGTACATTATCTGTATGTCCCTCAACAATAAACGCCCATTTGTGATCAATTGTTTTTAACTCCGAAACAAATGTCAAAATATGTGGCTTAGCCTCTTCCAAGAGGGCACTTTCTCCGGATTGAAATAAGAGAGAATGACTAAAATCAATTTCCAGAGACTCTTGTCCAATGCTTGTTGAAATCTTGGATTCCAAATGATTTGAGATGATAATAGAGTCAATCTGTTTTTTTAAATCGGCCAAAGAATATTTAGGTTTTTTTTTGAAGTAATTCGTGAGCGATTCAAACCGATATGTGCTCATCACTGACATGGAGAGGAGAAATGCAAAGAAAACATAGAGATTTGTGATGAGATCTGAATAAGAAAGCAGCCATGGTGACTCATCATTCCGTGCAAACATGCTGTTTTGTACCAGTTCTTCAAGCATTTAGATTTCCAAGCGGATTGTCGTCGTCCCCATTTTTGGATGCGAAACAATTCGAGAGGAGCTTTCTGTGGCTGTTATGAAAGCAGCAAGATTTTCTTTTAATATCGGTCCATATACCTGGTTTTTAATAAGCTCTAAAGCTTCAATCATCATGGCATGAGATCTAGATTCCAGTTCCACATGATTGTTCACGTGACGAATGACTGGGAAGTAAAAAGCATAACTTGCAAGCAATCCGTACAAAGTCGTTAGCAACGCAAGCGCCATGCCAGCCCCAATCTGACTAAAATCGTCCATATTCTGTAACAGTGAAACCAATCCTAACACTGTTCCCATCATGCCAAGAGCAGGTGTTATTTTTGACGAAAAATCAAACACCGAGATTTCTTTGAGGTCCTGAAGTCGCTTTGCATGCCATTTATTTTTCAAAATACTTTTCAGTTCATCGGCATTATAATTTCCATTAAAAGTATGAATGCCTTCTCTTAAAAAGAGAGGCATATCTTGTGTGGGCGCAGCGATACGTCCACTTCGCTGATACTCTTTGGAACAATCCACAAGATGAGAAATGAGGCGTTGCTGTGATACTTTTTCAGGAGAAAAAAATACTTTAATGAGTCGACCCCAGGCCTTTAAAATATCTGAAAGTCCAAAGCTGTAGAGAACAATGAAAATGTGCCCTACAACTACAAATAAGAAGCTTGGTAGGTTAAACAAGCCTTTATATTCACTCGATCTTGATTGCATGATAAACAACAGGATCCACAAAAAACCGATAAGACCTATAAGGCTTGCGCATTTTCTCACCCACTGATAGTTCATGATTTTGTTTTTGGTGAAAGAGTTGTAGGTGAAGACGCAGGGAGGCGAGAAATAGCCTGACGAATAATAGTATTAGCAGGATCTTCTTTAAGAACCAAAGACCATGATTCTCTGGCTAAATCATACATTCCTACCTTGGATGCAACGGTCCCGCGCAAGGAGAGAAGCTTCGTATCGCTTGGATAGGATTCAACAAGGGATTCCAATGTTACGAGTGCTAGTTCATAGTCTTTTTTACGAAAATGCTCTTTTACTTTCGCCAAACCTAAGAGATAACTTTGTCTGGCTAAAGATTGGCCAGATAAGGCAACCACATCTTGACCTTGAATCTGAGAATTGTCGTCACCAGATGATGGTATAGTTTGTAACCCATCAGTGTGAGAACTTTTAAGCTCTGCAAGAGTGTAGCGCACTAAAGTCGATTCACTATTTTCTCCAAGTGCTATTTCAATAGCATTCAAACCGAAGGACCGGCGAATGGTAATGGGTGATTTCGATGACTGAGCTGTGTCTATGGTAAATGGATTGGATATTTCAGGGGAAGAGTGTTTGGAAATTTTGCGCATGGAAGCACATCCAACAATAAGAGACAAACAGATAATGACAAAAAGTTTTTTTCTATTCATTGTTTACCACCTCATATTGATATTGAATGCAATATCTAAACAAAAACCAGAAACTTTTTTCGATTGTTTATCAGACGAAAATTGTATTTGATTGCCAATGAGTTGAATCTTTTCAGAGCTCAGCATGGCATCTGACGGAAATAAGTAATTGATGTTGGCAGAAATTCCAAATTTCTTTCCAATATCGAGCAAAAAACCTGGACCTAAAACAAAAGACTGATAGTTGTTTGTAAGAAGTGGGCCGCCGCCTACTGTTATATATTTTCTAAATTTTTCTCCGCCCAGATTCATGAGGAGTTTTAACTCAAGAAGCCCCCCAGCATTGAGAAGAATGTCTTTATTGCTGGAATCTGAGAGTGGCTCAGTAAATCCAGAGAGAATAATGCCAAAGTGATCAATAAACCCTCCCATGTACTCGAGTAGAGAGAAACTCACACTTGGATAATTCACATGATTTTCAAATCCAGGTAATAGGAAAAAACCAGGGCTTACGGCGAGCCGATATTTAGCAAGGATGTTCACCGAGTCCGAAGGCCGTTTTGTGACAGAATCTTGTGATAGCAGCTGTCGCTCTGGATCGAGCGAAGAATATTTATCGCTCCAAATGACTTCTCCCTTAATAGCATCAAAAATGGCAACGCTCAAAACGATTTCATGTGGGGTATAATGGAATGTGCTTTCCAGGAAATAGCGAGTTCCCAAACTATGAGAGAGAGATTGCAATTCTTCATTTTTTTGCACACCCTGTTGCACAATAAGGTCATTAGCATCCGTTGTGACAAGAGTGCGAAAGCAGCTCATACATTTGATAGATTTAATGGAGACTTTTTCAATGAGGGCCTGATCGATTCTATCTCGAAGAATATCGCGAAACTTAGGTTGGATATCACCCTGGAGATTGATTTTATACTGGCTTAATTTTTGAATACGTAAGTTTGAACTCGAAAGATCTGTAGCAAATCTCTCAACAAGAGAGTCCAGTACAGAGTAGAAATCAATTTTTCCATCAAGCGTGCTTGCATATTCCGCATTGACGTGATTTGAAAAAAACACAACACAGTTTAATCCAAGAAAAATAACGAGAAATCGCAGTAGAACAAAACGATTTTGCAACACAAAACGACCTTCACCCAACGCTAACTTTTTTTGATAAGATGTCAACTTTCATTCAGGGTAACAGTATGTGATAGCGGATATCCACTTGGTCACCAGCAGCCACATGAGACCTTTTGAGGAAAAACAACTCCTGTGTTGACTCGTTATAATGCCACTCACTTGGGTTTGCTTTAAGACCATTAAGATAAACCTCAATAGAACCGCGTTGTGCAGCATAGGTTAAAACTTTACGAGTCATATGCTCAAAAAGTATTTGTATTATTTTATTTATGACTTGTTTTGAATCTTGCAAGAGATCACACAATTCAAGACTTATGCCAGAAGTTTGACTTACAAATTCAGCAAGAGTTGTTGCTCGTCGATACTCCAAGTTATTGCATTGATCACTTCCCTCTTTGAAAATGAGGGCAATAGGTTGGAACAGTGCTTTTGATTTTAATGTCTGCATAGAGGCTACAATGTGATCGACTGGAGTTGTTCCTTCGTCATCCGCGTTAGATATAAAAATTGGAAAGAAATGGGTATTTCCTTCTCGAAGGAATCCGCTTTTCATGAGGGTTACCAACTTCTCAAGTGGGAAATTTGATGCTTCTCCCCCAGTAAAGTTTAAAGCTCCAAGAGTTTCTGATAATTTATTGAGTCCACTCACCGTGAAAGCGTTATTCGCAAAAATATCCTCTCCCCATGGAGTACTATCATGGGATGTTATCAACCGAAGTTTGAAAGAAAGCTTTGGTCGAAGATGGTGATATTCTGGAGGGTCCATGAGAGAGGCTAAGAGAAGATGACTTGATTCTTTGAGGGCTTGAATAAAAGGTGACATTTTTTTCTTGGCATGAAGAATAAATGCTATATCAAGGTTTCCCTGTGGCACTTCGTGAATGAAACCATCCAACCACAGCTGTGGCAGGGATGTGGCGGGAGGTTCTAATAATGGGGGATTGTCAGGTTCGTAATGTGGGCTAACAGGCGCAGGTAACGGTTTCTCTTTTTGCTTAGGTGCAATAAATTCAGGAGCTCCACAATGAAGAAAGAGTGTTGCCACAAGAAGGGATATAAATTTATGGATTTTGAGGATCTTGTTTGACACCATACAACACTGTAATTTTTCCACCTTGCGGCACTTTGGGTTTGTTCGTAAGGATGATTTCATTTTTTTGAGTATCATAAGTAAAGTCACGTCCCATAAGCAGTGGATAATAATTATAAAGAACTTTAAAAGACTTGCCATCGAAAGTATGGGGAATTTTTTTAAGAATAATTCTTTTTGTGTAGGATAAAGAGAGTTGTGCTACATCACTCAATGTATTCTTTTTCAAAAGCTCACATAAATCCAGTCGATGTCCATAGAAATGTTGGTGACTGAGTTGTTCTAATTTATCTGATGTCTTGGTTAAACTGTAAGGACAAGTCTGAATATTCATGCGAAATAGCGCTGTAAATACGCTTAAGTACGGTGGTCTATAAATTTTATGAATTTGTGACAAAAAATGAGAGGTTGCTATGTCATGAGAAAGCTCGTCCGAACTTATGAAGAAAAATACACTGAGCGCATCTTCCTCTCGAAAATCGGCAGAGTTATGTAATAACTCCAGTGTTTTAGAATAAGAAAGAATATGAGGTTGGCCTTGATATCCAAGCTGTGACATGAATTGAGGAAAGACGGCAAAATCTCGTGCCGTACTTATAAAGTTTTTCCCACTCACAGAAATGAGACGTGCTTCATCAGAAGGCATGAATCCTATCTTATATTGAAGATGAGAGAGATTGTTTGATAAAAATTCTGGAGCAAATTTTGTGCTTGCTAAGACAAGATCAGAGTGAATGTCTTCCATAGGTTCCGAGGTATCAACGACAAAAAGTATTGAGAGTTTTCCAGAAGGAAGGCCGTAATAAAAATCTTCCTCATAAAGTTGAAAATCTGGAGGAGTTGGCCCACCAGGTTGTGTAGGATCTGGAAGAGGAATGGGCACTGGATCAGGATTGCCTCCTCCCCCGCCCCCTGGAGTTCCACCTTCACCGGGATTGGTACCTGGTGCGCTCCCCCCTCCTGAACCGCCATTAGGAGGAGATCCCGGAGTGCCACCGCCTCCTGGGTTGGTGTCAGGTGAACCATTACTATCTCCACCAGAACCAGCGTCTGGAGGGACAATTTTTCCATCCGGTGTTTTATTTTCAACATAGAGATTAAAGACTCGGCGAGAGCTTGAACCGCAAGATAAATTGAAAACTAACGGTGCAACAATGGCTAATGGAACTATTACTGACTTCACGGTTGAAGGTAACCTTAAGTCATTCATTCAGGTAATTTTATTACAAAAGCTCTTCGTATCATTGTCAAATAATTGGAGCTTTGTTAGATCATAATATAATTAGGTATCGTTGTTCAGTGAAAAAAATTATCATTTTAGTTGCTTTTGCATCTCTGACATCGTGCGAAAAAACGGGTCTTAAGTACGAAACTTCTTTAGAGGATGATCCTTCACGTATTGTTTTTGTTGATCCTCGAATTATTTCCTCCCATAAACCTCCATGGATGCAACCGTATAGACGCGTCATTGAGCGTGATACTGCGCCTGTAAATCAACCGCCTTCGCGCGGAATTTTTACTAACGTGGTGGATAAGTATGAGAAGAAAAAAAATCATGAAGAGGCTGATATTTTATGGGTTATTGATAATTCGTGCAGCATGGCTGAAGAACGTGACAAAGTTTCACAAAATCTCGATGCTTTTATGAGGGACTTTAAATTGAGTCATGTTGATTTTCATATGGGTGTTATTTCAACACACACCCATGATGCTCTTTTTTATGGAGCCCCACCCGTGCTTCTTTCAAATGATCCAGAATTAGAGCGCAGATTTTCAGAACGTGTTCGGATGCCGCAAGTATGCGGTTTTTCTGCTGCTTTGCATGCTGCCCATTTGGCGCTGAGCGAGCCGCGAATTTCTGGATATAACAAAGATTTTTTACGATCAGAAGCGCATCTCATTATTATTATCATTTCTGACGCAGATGAAGACTATAAAATGAGCAGCTCTGAATATCTTAGTTTTTTCCAGTCACTTAAAGCAAGTGAACCGCATAAAGTCGTCATTAACTCCATCGTTGGAGATTCTCCGAGTGGTTGTTCATCTGCTGGCGGGAATGCAGAACCTGGGTTGCAATACATTGAATTAACACAAAGTACTCGAGGTTTTTTTGAAATCATTTGCAGTAACAACTTTAAAGAAAGCATGAACAATATTGGCCGTAATCTCGATAAATATATCAACTCTTATCCACTGACTCATATTCCTTCAATTCGATATCCTCTTGTTGTTACAATCAATGGTCGTGTCGTGGAGCGACACCCAATACATGGCTGGGTGTACAATGCCGAACTCAATCTTATTTTATTTGAGGGAGATATTAAACCTATTGTTGGAGATAAAATTGAAATCGCTTACCTTCATGAAGAAAATTAGTCTTCTTATAAGCTTATTTCTAGTGGGCTTGACCTCTCAAGGATTAGCACTGGTTTGGTGGGGCGAAGAAATAACCTCACTTAAATACATTATGCCCATCCAATATTTTGTACGAAATGAAGATGTTTTTTACATGGGGCTTCAAAACTTTGGTATTGATCGTGTCATTTACAATAATTACAAACTTTCTCGTGATAAAGTTTTTAGATTCTCTGGTATCATGGACCCTTCTGTGAAATTAAACTTCCTTCTTAAAGGCGATATGCTCATAGTTGGAGGCATTTACGACGGTTTTTTAGCACTCGATACAAAATCGGATTATCCATCACCCACTTCAAAGAGACATGATCTTGTTTTTAAGCCCAATGAAAATACAATTGTTTATTCTTCTCTTCTCAAATCCCTCTTATGGAAAGGTCAACTTGTACTTCTTACGGCTGATCAGGTTATTCTGGGTAGTCTGCAGAACCCACTTAAGTTTAACGTCAATGCGAGCGTTGGTTTAGCGCCAAATTATCCTTTGCAACCCAATGATTGGAAAGAATTTTGGGCTACCGATATGGCGCTCTATGGCAATTATTTGTACGTTCTTCTTGCGCATGAGAAAACTCCGCAGATTGCATACCTTAACCTTTCACAGCCACTGGAAAGTCTTAAAGTAAATTATGTTCCCCTCAATGTTTCAGAATATTATCTTAAATCCTTAGCGGTTAGTGATAGTAGATTATATATAACTCAGAATAAGACACTTCATAGTTTTGTCATTGATGAAGAAGGCATGCCGACCGTGGAGTGGTCGCATACCCAGAAGCACTTCATAGAAACTGTAACTACGTTTTCGATGGGTATTATTCTCTCGTTCTTTGAGGCTGGACTTGCGTTCTTTGAAAATCAAGACCTTACAAAAGAACAGGCCATTATTTTTCCTCCAAAAACTTGGGAGCAGGTTGAGGTTGTGGATAATCTTTTGTTTGGTTCAGCAGGAGAAGATGGTTTTTATGTATATCAAAAATATAATTAAGACATTGATATTTTTCTCTTTGTGGGGATGGACTGGAACTATCTTGGGTGAGTCGCCTTCGCAAAGCACTTGGCTGGATTACGAAATCCGTCTTAAAGCCGTGTACAACCAAAAATATGAGCACCATCATCGACATGAGCTCTCCACTTTTTCATCACTGTATTTTAGAAATGATCTTAATTTATCATATGGTTTTGGAGCTGATTATGCCTATCATTTCACTCCTACTTTAAGTTGGGAAGCGGCTCATTTTCTTTACTTAAATCAAGTTGAGACAATACTGCGCCAGGATATAAGAAATAAAACAGGTTTGATACCGGATGTAGAAGAAAATGAATTCTTTGTTACTTCTTCAATCATGTTTCATCCTGCGTACGGCAAATTGGCTTTCTTTGGAAGGCACATTGCGTATTTTGATCTCTATGTTGTTGCGGGTGGAGGCATTCGAAAACTCTTGAACCTTTCTCAACTTAAATCTGCTTTTTCGTTTGGTGCAGGTTTCAGATGCTATCTGAGTCACAAACTTACTCTCAAGATTGATGCCAGAGACATGTTGTTTCAGGAAGAACATCAATCCGGTGCATCTATTATTCATTCTTTTACACCTGTTTTAGGATTGAGTTTACTTCTATGAAGTTAAAACTCTGTGTCATTACATATTTCATATTTACTTTTGCCAATGCAGACTTTCCCCGAATGGCGGATGCATGGCGTGCCTATGCTAACCAAGATTACATTCAATCTTTGCAACAGTTGTACAGGGTCCGCAGCATTGCTCAAGAAAGAGTGCTTGCTGAAACCTTTTATTTGGAAGGACTTTTGGCTTACCGATTGGGTTATAGTTTGAGGTTGGCAGCCATTTATCAGACTTATGAAGTGCAGTTCATGCATAAGCTCTCTTCATTGCCAAATAATATAAAAAAAGATGTTTGCTTGTATTGGGTGAGGCTCTCAAGTCTTCTAGCAGATGTTTATAAAAGTATGCTGGTGGTACAATCTGTAGAATTGTTCCAGTCTTTGTCTTCGACTGAAAGTGCACTTCGCACGCCTTCTGGATCTGGGGCTTACACGTGGCCTCTGATACTAGCTACTGAGAAAGAAGTACAGGAGGTATGGTTGGATGAATTGGGTGCTGATACCATAATCACTATTTCTGAAAAGAAAGAAAAGGGGGAGAGTCTTACTCCTGAAATTATTTTTGTTCGTTTAAGCGATGCAGTTTCACGCTCTCTTGTTTTTTATGAACAAAAAATTCTAGAGAAGGATTTTTTTTATAATCGCCTGCGTTTGCTCTTTTTAGATTATAAATTGGATAGAGGAGAAGGAGGAGAGGAGTTTTTGGTTGTATCTCAAAAAGCTTATCTGAAACTCTATGGAGAAAGTCGGTTTTCAATGCTCCAGTCACTCATTCAACTTCGGCTGAGTAGAATCAACTCTAAACTTAAGACATTAAGGGCCATGAGTTTTAAGAAAAGTGTTACTGCAGTGACAAGCCAAAACTACAAAACTGATCAACCCAATATAGAGCATGTTATTGTTCTAGGCATGATTGAAACAAAGCCTATTCGCAAGGAAGCAGTGAGGCAAGGGGTGTCTTCTTTTTTCTCGGCTGATCCTGTACCCTATATACCTGGTGCCGGTCCGGAGAGTTGGAATGAGAAAATTGCAGAGTCCATCCATGACAAAAAAATCTCAGATTGAGTTTCGGCTGCTTGTCTTCAACAAGTCTTCTCTGATTAAAAAACTATCTTTTCGAACGGAAGAACTCATTCTTGGTTCGATAGCTCAATCTCAGGTTAATTTAACTAAGGCAGATGGTACTGTTCTTTTAGAAGGTAGATTCTACTGGAAGTCGAGGTACGTTCTGATTTTTGAAAAACACTTCATGCAATCAGAAGAAATACAAGCAACTTTACTCCAGAATCACAATGCAAGTGCTGCCACGTTTGAGTATCAGAATGATGAGATGGTAATACAGGTGAGATCTTTGCTCATAGGAGAACCGCCTGATTCTCTGTCAATACGACCTACCTTCACTCAAAATCTGTCTGTTCCAACGATAAAAAAACAAGTTCATAAATCAGTATTTGTGACTGCAATGATAGTTCTTGTTGTGCAACTGAGCTTAATAGTAAAACTCAATGAGCGCAAAAACGTGAGATTAGAGGGGCATGAACAACAAATCTCTAAAGTTTTAGCCCCCACGGTCAACAAACCGTTCATGCCACGTATCCCAGGGCCTAAGCATTATGAAAAAATTATCTTAAAGAACAAAAAGGATATCGAGTTTTGTCAGAAAAACTTCGATTTTGAGGATGGCCCCGTTCAGTTCAAAGTGCTTATTAATCCTATGGGTGGAGTCTTTTCTGTCGATGTTTTGTCTTCCACACTTGGTGTGGAAATAATGGAGTGCTTGAATGCGAGAATTAAATCATGGTTGTTTCCCCCTATTGAAAATATTTCAAAAACATTATTTTTTGCTGTGAATTTTAAAAAGGAATCTTGACCATTCAATGGATGGATTGGTGAAGATCACGAAGGATTCCTTTAATTTCATCGTTTTCGGGATCGAATTGAAGGGATGACTCAAATTCTTTGATGGCTTGATTGAGCCAACCCTTTTCGAAATAAATTCTTCCTAAATTAATATGGGGGTAGTGCCTGTAGGCGTACCTCTTCGATAGTTTTGCCATTTCAAGCCAAGCCATAGCTTCATCCATTTTTCCAAGCCTCATAAGATAGGAGCCTATATCATTGTAGGGATTCCCAAAATCTGGATCAATAGCAATGGCTTTTTTGCATAATTCAATGGCTTCGCTCAGTTGCTCTTTCATAGACAGCATCCAACCCCAGTAGGTATAGGCCTCTGGAGTTGGTTCATGACCAATGGATTGTTTGAAACATGAAATCGCAGAATCAATATCTTTTTGGGCCGCATAAGAGCAACCGCTATCCACAAGTTGCAGTGCCAAGAGAAGCTTCTTATCTAAAATCTTTCTCTCATTCACTTCCTATTCCACATATCCATAGCTATCGATATCAAATCCATACGTTGAAACGATTTGATCTGCTGCAAGCACAATTTCGATTGTATCTCCATCGACTTCATAGGTCCAAAAAGGCGTTTGAACCCCATCGTAGAAGTCTTCAACTTCCCCTTTCGCATTTTTAATATAAACAAAATCATATCCCGTTTCAGTTTCAAACTTACTAAAATGAACTCTCATTTTTTTTGCACCCGAATGAGTGATTTTATAGGTATATTCTTTACTATTGTCGTAATCGTGGGGAGTTGAAATGAGGTGCGTTACATTCTTAAAAAGACTTGGATCGGTAGGGGTACTTTTGGGTGCTTCAAAGTTTGTGAGTGCATAAAACGCATTGGCTCTTCCATGAGAAATTTTTCTTCGAAGAATTTTAATCTCTTCGGAAGATGTATAAAGTATTTTTTTCAAATCCTGCATTGCAAGATTCGGATGAGAAGACAGAAGAAGTGCAATCATCCCAGAAATATGCGGCGTGGCCATAGACGTTCCGCTCATGTAACCATAATTGTTCCCAGGTATCGAACTATAGATAGAAACCCCAGGAGCTGCAATATCGACAGTTGTTTTTCCGTAATTTGAAAATTTTGCTAGCTGATCTTGATTATCCGTTGCTGCAACTGAGATGACATTCTCAAATTCGTAATTGGAAGGATAGTGAGGGACGACATCGTTATTACCTGCATCATTTCCAGCGGCGGCCACAAAATAAATGCCAGCATCGGATGCAGACTTGATAGCATCAGCAAGGGCTTGTGAAAATCCCCCCCCACCCCAGCTATTGCTCATCACGTGAACTCCTAAAGTATGCGCATATTCAATAGCCTTGACTGCATCTTCAAGGGTGCCGGAGCCTCCTGAGCTTAAAAATTTTACTGGGATAAGAGATACACGCCAGGTTACTCCTAGTATACCCACTTCATTATTCCCATATGCGCCAATTGTTCCAGCTACGTGGGTTCCATGGCTGTGGTCATCCATGGCGTCATTGGAATTTGAAACAAAATTCCAACCCCTGACGTCATCAATAAATCCATTACCATCATTATCAATTCCATCAGTTTCTTTAAAGGCCTGTGCACCTTTATCGTTCGTATATTCGCCTAATTCACCAGGATTTTGATATATATTGTTGACTAAGTCTTCATGAGTATAATCGATACCTGTGTCGATGACTGCAACTTTAATTGCTCGACTTCCTATTTCCTGGGTCCAAGCTTGAAGGGCATCGATATCACTCCCGGGTTTTCCTATTTGGCCGCTTACATCCGTCTGTCCGACATTGTTTAGACCCCAGTTTTTTTCAAACTCAGGGTCTGAAATCATGGTTGATTGATCGATTCCCATGATTTGTCTCACTCTGCGTGGAGAGAATGAGGACATATCAATTGAATAAATATAGTTAGGTTCTGCATATTCTACCTGAGGAAGGTTTCGAATCTTATTTAAAAGAGAGTTGAGTGAGATTTGAGGAGAAAACTTGAGGATGAATAAGTTGAGTTTGAGACTTACCGTTGCAATTTCCCTAAAACTAAATGCCTTCAGATGGTCTACTGTTGCGCCAGGCTTGAGTTTAACAATGACTTCACCTGGAACATATTTAATTTTGGGTTCCGCCTTCTTAGAATGGGTTTGGGACTGATAAACCCCCATTCCAATGGCAAAGCTGAGGAATACAACTGCACATAACAACTTTTTCATAATAATCTCCCCCTTAGGAACACCACACCAGTTCCCTTTCATTTGAGAGCCGTTAAAAAAAATTGCTTGATGAGAAGTGAATATCCGCCTTATAATTTTAACACTAGCATATGATGAGAGAGTGTCGCAAGTATATTCAGTTTTAAGTTGTTTAAAGTTTTTGCAATAGTGTTTTAATTTTAGTTAATAGGTATAAGAAAATATACAATATATATTAAATTAATATATCAAATGAGTTATAGAATTAATGAAAATAATTTTCATTTATCGTTTATAATTTAGACAAATTATATTTTTATTAAACATGGTGAGGCGCTATGAAAAATGTTGATTTATTTACATTATTGTAGTTATTTGGACATTCTTGCTTTTTGGCACAGCACTTGCTATATAAACATCCGTAAAGTCCACACAGAAGCTTTTCAAAGAACACCTTCTGTCAAATTTTACACAACACAACGATACCTTATGGAAAACGGCCCGGCACCCAGCTGGGCCGTTTTCTTTTTATCTAGCTTTTAATATGGTCTTGTATACTTTCTCTGTAGTCTGGATTTGATCATCAAAAGTGAATCCCTTGAGAAGCTTACCTCGACCTTGACGGGCCATTTGTAAGGCATCTTCGGGGTGCTCTATCATCCAAGTTAAAGCTTGAGAGAGGGCCTCTGAATCGTTTGGTGGCACAAGGAGTCCCGTGACCCCGTCCTCTATAATTTGAGGAATGCCCCCTACCTTTGTTCCAATAACAGGAGTGCTCATTGCCAAGGCTTGAGGAAGTACTTGTGACGTTGCCTCATTAGCATACGAAGGCAAGACTACAATATCTAATGCTTTCATAATCTGTGGAATATCATGTCGATGTCCTGTAATCAGAACTTTTTTTTCTAGATTCAATTCTTTAATTCTACTCATTAAATGAGTCTTTCGCGGGCCATCTCCGATAAACATATAGAGTGCCCTAGGAAATTGATTTTGCAGGGTCTGAATAGAGTCTAAAAAACAATCATGCCCCTTCCAACTTCGAAGGACACCAACAACTCCAATGAGAGGTGAAAAATGTGCTAGATCAAATTCTTTGATAAAAGAACGTTCATCAATATCTGGATGGAATTTATTGAGATCAACGCCAGCTGGAACACTCACTACTTTTCCTGGAGGGATATTATTTCGATGTATGAGATGGTTTCGAATATCTTCACCGCTTGCAATAACAAAACGCGTGAGTTTGTCGTAAATAACTTTTGAAGTCCAGTGTTTTTTAACTAGGGTCGATAAATGACGACTTCTGACCATAGGAACTCTTGAAAGATAAGCTGCAATACCTGCCGTCCAACTATCTTTTCCACTGTGAGTGTGGACAATGTCTACATTCTCCACACTTATAAGTTGTCGAACCTGCAGTATTCCCTGTGGATCAGCACAAAAACGAAAAGAGATAGGATAAAAGGGAAGCTTGACACTCTTTGCTTGTCTTCCAAGCTCACTATCGCAAGTACCCGCGAGAAGTACTCTATAACCCTTTTCTTGAAATCTTAGAGACTCTTCAAGGATGCGAATCTCCTGGCCTCCCCAGCCGTTTGAAGATTCTGTATGAAGCACAGTGATTCGCATATTTTTTAAGCATCAGTTGTCTGTTTACGAATAAAAGTCGGGATGTCGTATTCCTCGTCACTCAACCCCAATTCTTTGGCAATTTTTTTTGCCTGTTCAAGATCTTCATCTCTCTTTTTGCGTACCATCTGTGGGATGTCTTTTTTTACTTCGGACTTTACTTCAGGTCTTGGCTCTGGTTTTATTTCTCTCTGTTTTAAAATAAAATCTTGTGCCTGAACGACGGGAATGCTTGCAACACTGGCAGCTTTTCTAGCATCAGCGCCCGTAAATCCCGTAGCAATAACCGTAACTCTGACTTCATCTTTTAAAGAAGGATCTATTACTTGACCAAAAATAATATCTGCATCTTCATGAGCTGCATCGTGAATAAGGGATGAAGCGGCATTAACTTCATGAAGTGTAAGATTTGGGCCGCCAGTAATATTAATAATAATTCCCATAGCACCATCAATGGCTATGTCTTCTAAAAGGGGAGAAGATATAGCCATGTTGGCAGCTTCTACGGCGCGATTACTTCCTGTAGCAATACCCGTTCCCATCAGGGCCAATCCTTTATTAGACATAATGGTTCGAACATCAGCAAAATCTAAGTTGATATGACCTCGAATATTAACCAAATCAGAGATACCCTGAACAGCTTTTAATAAAACCTCATCAGCTTTTTTAAAGGCCTCTACAATGGACATGTCTTGTTCTGCCAGAGAAACTAATTTTTGATTAGGAATAACAATAAGCGTATCAACACTTTCTCGAAGCTCATCCAAACCGCGCTGAGCTTGCTTCATTCTTTTCTTTCCCTCAAAAAAGAATGGCTTAGTGACAACACCAACCGTTAAAGCGCCAACCTCTTTTGCAGCATCTGCAACAACAGGTGCCCCCCCTGTGCCCGTGCCGCCTCCCATGCCGGCAGTAATGAATACAAGATCACTTCCTGAAAGGACATCTACTAGTTTTGCATAATCTTCCAAGGCTGCGTTGCGACCCACATCAGGATCAGCACCTGCTCCCAAGCCCTTCGTGAGTTCCACACCTAATTGAATTCTATTGTCCGTAGGTGCAGCCAAAAGTGCCTGCTTATCCGTGTTAGAAACAATAAAATCCACCCCCCTTAATTTGCTAGTGATCATAGTACTAATGGCATTGCCTCCACCGCCACCTACACCAATGACTCGGATTCTAGCACCTGAATGGGGATTTTCTTCAAATTCAAACATAGTGGCCTCCTAAAATATTTCTTTCATCCAGTTTGACATCACAGATTTCACTTTTCCATAAATATTGTCTTCACGAATTCTAAAAAGTGGACTTTGCTGATTTTTTGCCCCATAAAACACAAGTCCAACTCCTGTTGAATAAATCGGACTACTGACAATGTCAGTTAATCCCCCAATGTGTTGAGGCAGCCCTCTCTTAACAGGTAAGTCAAAGATGTATTCTGCTAACTCCGTTGTCCCTTGGAGAAGGGTAGACCCCCCAGTGATGACAATTCCAGAAGCAAGAAGTTCTTCATAACCACTTTTAACAATTTCTCTTTGAACAAGAGCAAAAATCTCTTCTACACGTGGCTCAATCACTTCTGTCAGGGCTTTTCGAGACACACTTCTTGGCTTTCGTCCTCCGACAGTAGGAACTTCGATGATTTCATCCTTATCCACCATGGACAACATGGCGCAACCGTATTGACATTTAATTTTTTCAGCAGAAGCAGTAGGTGTTCTTAAACCTACAGCAATGTCGTTTGTCAGATGGTTGCCACCTAAAGACAGAACTGCTGTGTGCACAATGCTTCCTTCAGAAAATATGGCAATATCGGTTGTTCCTCCGCCAATGTCCACCATAGCTACCCCTAATTCTTTTTCATCTTGAGAAAGTACTGCTTCACTTGAAGCAATTTGTTGAAGGACAATATCAATGACATTTAAGCCAGTTCGATTAGCACATTTAATAATGTTTTGGGCTGAGGAAACAGCAGCTGTGACTATATGAACTTTTGCTTCAAGGCGAACCCCACTCATTCCTAAAGGCTCTTTGATTCCGTCCTGATCATCAATGATATATTCTTGAGGGATGATGTGGATAACTTCTCTATCTAACGGGATAGCAACTGCTTTGGCGGCATCAATCACCCTTTGAACATCTGCTTTTTTAACTTCTTTCTCTTTGACAGCAACAATACCGTGGCTATTGAAGCCCTTAATATGGCCACCGGCTATTCCGCAATAAATGGAAGAAATTTCACACCCTGCCGTTAGTTCTGCCTCGTCAATCGCTTTTCGGATGGATTCAACCGTACTCTCGATGTTGATGACGACACCTTTTCTCAAACCATGAGAGGGACTTGTTCCGACACCGACGATGTTAACACCTTTATCAGTCAGCTCTCCAACTATGGCGCAAATTTTAGTGGTTCCTATGTCGAGTCCGACAATCAACTCATCTTTTTTCCCCATTTATGCTCCTTAAAAAAATTATACTGGGAACTCTCACAAGCTAGGCACTATTCACCTATTCTAATCTCAGGTTATGACCTTTTGCGGACTTTTACAACCACATTTTTTTTGAAATTAAGATCAATCTCCGAAGCAATGATATTTCGCTTCTGCAGATCTTCACAGACTTTTTCTAGACGTGTCAATTTCTTGACGAAATCATCAATTCCCAATTTAATACGAGTGGAATGGGGAAGACTCACAACCATTAACCCTTTGGATTCCTGAAGGTGAATTTCGGATATTTTTGATGCATTCAAATAAAAACTCTGAGAGGTATTTTTGAGGAGCCACAAAGCCTTTTCAAAATATTGCATTTCTTCTTCACCCGAGGCAGAGCTTGTAATAACGGGATAGTTTAAGCCTTCTTCAGAAGCGACCTTCTTAATCATCTCGCCTCGTAGATCAATATAGTAAAGTTCTTTACCTTTTTTTAGGACACTTAGTATTTTTTTTTCTTCTATTTGTACTTTTAATTTATGTGGTAGAATTCTATAGATTTCTACCTTAAGAACCCATGGGTTTTGGAGGATTTTCGTTTCAACCTCTTTTAAGTTCAGAGATAAAATATTGACAGTGGGAGTCAATCCAGCCAGTTCAAGAACGGTTTCACGAGAGACCTTCTGAATTTTATTAATTTCAATCGATTCCAAGCTAAAGAGCGGGGTTGTGATAATGAAGTGGTATCCAAAATAGAAGAAACTTATGAAAACAAAAAAAATAAAAGAAGCCCCTGCGGTGGCAATGCAGGTTTTAAAAATTCTCCGTCGTCTTTTTTTCTGCTCTTCTATGCTTTTTACTTTTTTATTTTTTTTAAATTTTTTTAAAAAAAGACCATTTCTTGCTTTAATGTCCCTTCCCCTTTTGAGGTCTTTATTTTTTTTTTTAAAGAAAGCCATGATTAAAGATCGACAGATCTAAGAATTTCTTCAACAAGCTTGATAAAACTTAAGCCAAACTCTTTGGCAGCCTTGGGTACAAGGCTTGTCTCCGTCATTCCTGGTAATGTGTTAATCTCTAAAAACCAAGCCTTGTTATTTTTATCTACAATAAAGTCAGATCTAGCAGCTCCTCTGCACCTAAGAATGTCATAGGCCTTTAAACTAGTGTTCTGTATTTTCTGAGTGATCGATTTTGAAAGAGGAGCGGGGCAGAGATATTCAGTTTGGCCTTTTGTATATTTAGATTTGTAATCATAAAAACCGCTTTTGGGCTTAATTTCAATGAGAGGAAGAGACTTTCCATTAAGAACAGAAGCCGTAATTTCCTTACCTGAAATAAAACCTTCTACAAGAACGCATGAATCAAATTTTTGAGCCACCATAAGAGCATTTTTTAATTGTGAAAACTTTTTAATAATAGAAATACCCACAGTAGAACCTTGGGCATCTGGTTTAACAATGACCGGGGGTTTGAGAGATAGTTTTTTCATGAATGAATCAACTTTTTCTTTAGAAGAATCCCAAAGTATAAAAGTTGGCGTCAAAATACCTTCTTTTTGGACAACCATTTTGGTCCAGGATTTAACCATGCATAAAGAAGAAGAGGCTACATGAGATCCCGTATAAGGAATTTTTAACATTTCACAAGCGCTTTGAACAACACCATCTTCTCCCCAGGTGCCATGAAGGGCATTAAAAATAATATCAATTTTTGCTTTTTGTAGAGTTTCAATAATATTATCTTGAACTTCAAGAAATTGAACTTGATAACTTTTTGATTTCAAGGCTTCGAATACAGCCTTACCTGTTTTTAATGAGATCTCTTTTTCACTTGAGATACCGCCAGCCAAAACACCAATTCTTTTTTTACGTAATTGAGTTAACTCCATATTTTGACCTCTTCCTCCAGAGTAACACCACATTTTTCCTGTACGGTTTTTTTTGCAAGAGAAATAAGAGATATAATATCATCAAAGCGAGCCCCCCCCTTATTGATAATAAAGTTTGCGTGAAGATTAGAAATTTGGGCATGTCCCATGCGAGTTCCTTTAAGCCCAGCCTGATCAATGAGCTGTCCGGCACTGACGGGTGTTGGGTTTTTGAAAATACAACCACAATTAGAGTGACTTACAGGCTGAGTTTCTTGTCTGTGTTTTAAAATGGATTGAATAGTTTTAGAAACATTCTCCTTTGTGTTTTTTTTCAATTTAAACACACCCTCTAAAAACACGGCACCTGTGGGTACATGTACTGAGCGGTATCCAAAACCCACTTTTTCCTTTGGGAGTTTTTCAAGTTTTCCTTGGGGGAATAGAATTAAGATTTCCTCGGTCATTGTGCCAAAGTCCCCTAAGGGTGTTCCAGCGTTCATGGCCAGCCCTCCGCCTATGTTGCCAGGAATGCCAGCGCAAAATTCCATACCTGAAAACCCAAGATCTTTGCAAAAAGATAAAAAACTAAATTTTGAAATAGATGCAGACGCTTGGATCCAAACTTCCTGTTCTGTTTCTTTAACAACTTTAAGAATTTTAGGTAAACGATCAAGTTTAATCACGGTTGCTGCTACACCTTCATCAGGGGCAAGCACATTGCTTCCCCCTCCTAAAAGATAATAATGGGGAGAATGATAGATGAAATTTGCAAGTTCTTGATAAGAAGTCGGATAAAAAAACGAGCTAGGTTTTCCACCAACTCGCATAGTAGTCATTTCGCAAAGGCGCCCATTTTTTTTAATCATTTTCTAAAAATTTTTCTCCAACTGTAAAGATATTGCCGGCGCCTAGAGTGAGAAGCACGTCCCCGGGTTTTACCATAGTTTTAAGAAGAATGGGTATTTTTGATAACAAAGCTTCATAGAAGACCTCAACCCCTTGTTTGCGTATTTGCGCAGCTAGTTTCTCAGCAGAAACTCCGCTGATAGGAGACTCGCTAGCCGCATAAATATCAGTTAAAATTAATAGATTAGTCTCTCTAAAACACTTAACAAATTCACTGAATAAGGCTTTTGTTCTCGTGTAACGGTGGGGTTGAAAAACCGTTATCAGTCTTCGATTGGGCCAGCATCTTTTGCAAGCAGATAAAGTTGCCTGAATCTCGCTCGGATGGTGTCCATAATCATCCAGAACAAGAACATTATTTTTTTCACCCTTGCGATGGAATCGGCGCTCAACACCTGAAAACTCAAGCAGTGCTTTTTGAATATCAGATATTGATATATTGAGCTCTCTAGCTGCAGCAATGGCAGCAAGACAATTGAGGACATTATGTTCTCCGCTTAAGGGAGTTTTTATTCGAGCTAGTTTTCGGCCCTGAAATTCGCAATCAAATTCGGTCGATGATTCAGAAAAAGAAAGATGCGTTGCCCGATAATCGTTCTCCAGACTCAACCCATAGCGTATAATTTTCCTTTGAACGTTGGGAAGAATGTCTCTTATGTTTTTATCTTCAGAGCAGACAATAACGCTTCCTTCGGGTGATACTTTCAACAAAAAGTCGGTAAAAGCTCTTTTGATATGAGGCAGATCCTTATAAAAATCTGCATGTTCAAAATCGATATTAGTGACAATGGCATGAAGAGGAGAAAGCCTTAGAAAAGAGCCATCACTTTCATCAGCTTCGGCGACCAAATAATCGCCATGACCCAGTTTGGCATTCGAGCCTAATCCACGGACTCTTCCCCCAATAATAGCTGTAGGGTCAAAGCCAGCACTTTCTAAAATCATTGCAACGAGGGAAGAGGTCGTTGTTTTTCCATGAGCGCCTCCCACAACAATCGACTTTTTAGATTTTGATAAATCAGCAAGTAATTGACCGCGGGTAAGAATGGGAAGCCGATATTCTTTTGCGCATATCAGCTCAGGATTATCAGAGTGTATTGCCGAAGATATAACAACTATATCAGTATCTTTTGGAACATGGGAAGCTGCGTGACCTTCAAAAATCTTGGCTCCTAAACCTTGCAATCTTTGCGTTAAAGGAGTGAGTTTTGCATCTGATCCGCAAACTTGATGACCTAAGTTTAGCAGAACCTCGGCCAGTCCGCTCATGCCAATACCGCCGATGCCTATGAAGTGATATTTTTTCTTATGCATTCTAATATTTTTTGTGAAGATTCACTCCAATTTAAGTCGCCAAATGCTTGCTTCATTTTTTCTAAACTATGTTCGTAGGTCATCAATTGAAGAATGATTTTATAAATTTTCTCTCCCGAAAGATCGTGTTGTAAGATCATTCTAGCAGCGCCACACGATTCCAAAATTTTTGCATTGTGAATTTGATGACCATGAGCAAAAGGGTATGGTACTAGGATAGAAGGGGTTTTAGTGACGATTAATTCAGAAACAACGCCAGCTCCAGCCCTGGCGATGACAAGATCTGTATTTTCATAACATGATGCCACATCATCAATGAATTTTTCTATGCGTGCTGAAATCTCCCTTTGTTTGTACTCTGAACAGACCATTTCATAATCGAGTGCTCCTGTCTGGTGTGTGATTTCAATGTGTTTGGGAGAAATTTGGAAAAGGTCTAGCATTTCAATAACAGCAAGGTTAAGAACATGTGCACCCTGGCTTCCACCCATAACAAAAATTCTAAAGGCATCAGGATGAGTAGATTTTTGCGGTTTGCAGAGTCCCACTTTTACAATGTCGCTACGCACAGGGTTTCCAAAAACATAACAGGATCGTTTCGGTAAGTACTGTCGTGTTTCTTCAAAAGAAGCAAAAACCGTATCAACAAAGTAAGACATCATCTTATTAGTGACACCCGGAATAACATTTTGTTCTAAAAGATATGTAGAAAATTTTAATCGTGAAGCAGCTAAAAGGACAGGGGCTGAGACATATCCACCCACGCCCAGCACAGCATCAGGTTTGAAATCTCGAAGTATTTTTTTTGCTTGTCTATAGATTTTTGGAAATTGTAAAAGGACTTCGATTTTACTGCGCAAGCCCTTTCCTACCCAGGGTTTTTGTTGGATGAAAGTAATATCAAATCCTTTGTGGGGTACAACAGAGGCTTCAAGACCTTTGTGAGATCCAACAAAGAGAATTTTGCATTGAGGTTCTTCTTTTTTAAATTGTTCGGCGATGGCTAGGGCTGGAAATATGTGTCCACCCGTTCCCCCTCCTGCTATCAACAATTTCATGAAGCGTTCTCCTTTGTAAATTGAGAAATTTTAAGTAGTATTCCGATTGCTATCACATTAATAACAAGGGAAGTTCCACCATAGCTTATAAAGGGTAACGGAAGCCCTTTTGTTGGAAGCAATCCCAAGACAACAGCCATATTCAATAGAGCTTCAACTCCTATCATAAAGGTAATTCCAGCTGTCAAACACCTGAAAAATGGAGAGGGTGCTGATAAAGCAATACGAATACCTTGATGAACAATGTAAAAGAAAGTGAATAAAACAACAATACAGCCTAGAAATCCAAGTTCTTCCCCTAAGCTAGCATAGATGAAGTCGTTGTGAGCTTGTGGTAGGTAAAAAAGCTTGCTGCGGCCCCCTCCCAATCCTTGACCTAAAAACCCACCCTCAAAAAAAGCTAAAAAAGATTGCAAAACTTGATAACCAGAATTTTTTGGATCATCCCACGGGTTGAGAAAGCTTAAAATTCTCTTTCGACGATAGGCCTTGGCATAAGCCAGAGAGTAAAGAAAAGGGCAGGATACAACGATAGCCACAACAACGTAAGTTACTTTCACACCCGCTATGAAAATCATAAATCCAGTGATGAGACTCACAATAACAAAGTTTCCAAAATCTGGTTGGTAGTAAAGAAAAAAAAGAACACAGGACACAACAAAAAAATGGGGAATTAATTTGATGAATATTCTCTGAGACCAGTCTTTTTCGGTAAGAATATAGGAAAAATAAAAAATCATTGCTAACTTCATAAATTCAGCTGGTTGGAATTGGAAGAAACCCAACCTAATCCAGCGCGATGCAATGCCAACTCTGTGGCCCACTCCTGGAATAAAAACACCAATCATAAAAATGAGGCCCAAAAACAAAATCGGGTATGATATTTTTTTAAAAAGCTCGAGTGGAAGTTTTAAAATAATAAAAAGAGCGCCTAGAGATAAGCCCGAATAGATTCCATGTCGTTTCAAAAAGTAATAAGCATCGCCATATCTTTCTTGAGCATAAATAGCGCTCGTGCTGTAGATGAGAATAAGCCCAACGGAAAGTAGAAATAAAGTTGCAAAAAAAAGACCTAGATGAATTGTGGGACGACGCACAAATTTATTATAACCTATTAGAGATTAAAAACGATTTTTTTGAATGCATCTCCTCTGGCAGCATAGTTTTCAAACATATCAAAGCTAGAGCAACCAGGACAAAATACAATATTATCTCCAAATCTAGATTTTTGATAAGCATAAAGTACGGCTTCATCCAGGGTTCCAACGACATATGTTTCAGTGGTGTCTCCCAAGACCCGGTTTATTTTTTCCTTAGCCTCACCCATAAGAATCAGAATCTTAACTTTTTGTTTGATAGTATCCTTTAGATCAGAAAAGTTACCACCTTTGTCTCGTCCCCCAGCAATGAGAATGACAGGCTTTGTAAAGCATTGGAGGATTCTCCGAATGCAATCGACGTTTGTTCCTTTCGAGTCATTGTAAAAATTGACTCTGTTTTTTCGAGACACAAACTCAAATCGATGTTCTAAACCCTTAAATTCATTAATTGTTTTCTGAACAGCTTGTTTGGAAATCTTGAGTATAAAAGCGGCTGTCGTGGCTGCCATGACGTTCTCAAGATTGTGAATACCTTTTAGCTGCATTTCATCTGGTTTAATTTGTTTCTTTCCAAAATCTCGGCTTGTAAAATGAAGTTTTCTTTCCTGATAATAAGTTCCCTGACCAGAAAGTGGATATTTTGAAAAATAAAAAACCTGGCTCGAAATATCTGGTGCAAGCTGCGCAGTGAGCGCATCATCTGCGTTTAGGACTGCATAGTCAGCTTCAGTTTGATTTTCAAAAATCAAACCCTTAATGGCCCTATATTCTGCCAGTGAGTCATGTCGGTCCAGATGGTCTTCCGTAACATTCAACAAAACAGCAACTTTGGGTCGAAAAGTTTGGCAGGTCTCCAATTGAAAACTACTGACTTCACAGACGATATACTGAGCCTTAGATTTTTCAATACAATAATCGATTAAAGGTTTACCCACATTGCCACAAAGGTAAACAGAGGATCCGTCGTTTTGTATCATTGAAGCAATGAGGTGGGATGTTGTTGTTTTTCCATTCGTACCAGTGACAGCAATGATCGGTTTGCGAATAAATCGAAACGCTAATTCTATTTCGGAAATCACTTCGATTCCCTTATCAATGGCGGCTTTTAAAGGTTCTAAATCTAAAGGAACGCCGGGACTGACCACGATGAGATCTGAATCTAAAAATCTCTTCTGAACATAACTACCTAAATCATATCTGATTTTATATTTTTCAAGCGGATCTAAAAGATGTCTCAGTTCCAACTTGCTCTTACTGTCCGTCAAAGTTACTTTGGCTTTTTCTCCAGCTAAAAATTTTGCAACACTCACCCCGGTCATGCCGCAGCCCACTACAAGAACTTCTTTTCCTTTAAGATTCATTTAATCCTCCTTGGATACAAACTTCAAATTTATCGCAGCTTTAAAGTACTTAAGGCGATAAGAGCTAGAATAATCGATATAATCCAAAATCGGACAATAATTTTAGGCTCAGCCCATCCCTTTAATTCAAAGTGATGATGTAAAGGAGCCATTTTAAAAACACGTCGTCCAAAAATTTGGAATGAAAATACCTGCGTCATTACCGACAAAGCTTCTAGAACAAAAATACCTCCCACTATCAGTAATAAAATTTCATGTTTTGAAATGACAGCAACAGCTGCTAACCCGCCCCCCAACGCCAGTGAACCGATATCTCCCATAAACACTGTTGCAGGGTAAGAATTATACCAAAGAAATCCAAGTCCACTTGCTACAATGGCACCACACAAAATCGCAAGCTCTCCACACCCACTTATGTAAGGAATTTGCAAATAAGACGCCAATTCTTTGTGACCCACAAAATAGGAAAAAAGAGCATATGTTGCAAAAGCAATCATAATGGGGCCAATAGCTAAACCATCCAAGCCATCTGTTAAATTTACTGCATTAGAGGTACCCACTAAAATGAACAAAATAAAAGGAATATAAAACCATCCCAAATCAATGTGAACATTCTTAAAAAAAGGAAAACTAATATAGGAGTTAAAATCTCCAGCAGATAACACCACCATAAAAAAAATGGCACTCATAACTTGGCATAATAATTTATAACGGCCAGGAACGCCCCGCGGGTTTTTTCTGACCACTTTCAAATAATCATCGGCAAAACCAATGGCTGCATAGCTTATGATAATACTTAAAACAACCCATACATATCGATTCGTAAGATCTGCCCATAGCAGAGTAGATGTGGCAAAGGATATGATAATAAGAAGCCCGCCCATAGTAGGGGTCCCTGATTTTGTGAGGTGTGATGCTGGCCCATCCGTTCGGACGACTTGTCTAGCCTGTTTTTTACTTAATAATTCGATAAAGTATGGGCCAAGAACAAAGCTTACAACTAAGGCTGTGAGACAAGCACCCAGAGCTCGAAATGAAATGTATTTAAATACATTTAAAAGAGCAAAGCTTCCTGAAAGAGGATACAAAAGATGATAGAGCACTATTTACTCCACATTTTTAAACTGTTGTTTGAGATTCGTTACAACTTGTTCCATCTTCATGCCACGTGATCCTTTTACCAAAATGAGGGTAGGTTGATCAAGTCTTTTCATTAAATCTTTAATTATATCAATATGTTGTGAGTGATGTTTTTTAAAGGGCGCCTGTGCTATTTGTACGGTAAACTTTGAAAAAAGGCCTATGGCATAAAGCTCATCAATCAGAGCTTCCCCTACAAGGGTTCCCAATTCTTCATGATAGGTTTTCGATTGTGGTCCCAACTCAAGCATGTCTCCAAGAATGGCAACTGTTTTGAGATTGTGCTGAGCTTTCATTTTTTTTAGATAGAGAAGAGCTACTTTCATAGATTCAGGATTCGCATTATAAGTATCGTCAACGATGTAATGAGGGCCTATAGGCTGAACTTCAAAACGCCCGGGATAGGGTTTTAGTTCTGAAAGTGCTTTCTGAATGTTCTTTTTATCAACTTTAAGGTGAGAAGCTATAGCAATAGAAAACAAAGCTGGATAGATGTGATGTTCTCCAGCCAAACTGAGAGTAAACTTCCCTACGTTTTTTCCACTTTCAAATAAGTCAAAATTGATATGTCCAATCTCTTTTTCTTCAATATGAGAGGCAAAAAATGTAGCCTTATTATTTATTATAGAAATCGTAAGATTGTTTTTTTTATTTTTTTCGTGCCATGAGGAAAGAAATGGGTCATCTAAATTGATGATGCACCTTCCTTTATATGAAAGGGTCTCATGAAATAACGAAACTTTCTCATAAGCGATATCTTCAAGGCTGTGAAGCCCTTCCAGGTGAGCTCGACCAATATTTGTAATGATCGCTATGTTAGGTCGAGCAATATTAGCTAGATATTTAATTTCACCTGGGGCATTTGTTCCTAACTCTACGACGCACATTTCGTGATGGTGATCCAGTTTCAAGAGGGTGAGAGGAAGTCCCACAAAATTATTAAAATTACCCTTAGTTTTAAGAACGTTATATTTTTGTGAAAGAACGTGGAATATCCATTCTTTTGTACTTGTTTTGCCGTTGGAGCCAGTGACAGCAATGACTGGAATGTCAAAGCGTCTTCTCCAATATTTGGCTAAAACACCAAGCGCCTTAAGAGTACTTGCCACAACAATACAGGGTTCGTTTATCTTTTTCTCAACGATGCATACAACAGCGCCATCAGCTATGGCTTTCTTAGCAAAATTGTGTCCATCGAAATTTTCTCCTTTCAGCGCAATAAAAGCTGCATGTTGTGAGATTTTTCGCGTATCTGTTGATATTTTTTCAATGGAGATATCAGGATTCTTGATATGAAAGGCTTTTCCCTGAAGTATCTTTGTAATTTCTTTAAGAGTCCACATAAATTTTATGACCAATATCTAAGAAGTGCTTTTTTCGATTCGATTCTATCGTCAAAAGAAATCGTTCTATCTTTTAATATTTGATAGGTTTCATGGCCCTTGCCAGCGATCAAAATAATATCTTGATTGGTTGCATTCTTAATAGTCCATTCAATGGCTCGTGTACGGTCGGGCTCAATATGCACTCTAGATATTGGATCGCTATCTTTGCCCTCGCGAGGACGACTGTGATTAATTCCTTTTTTAATATCCTCAATAATTGCAAGAGAGTCTTCCGACCGAGGATTATCGGATGTAATAACAACACAATCTGCTAACTCTTGCGCTATAGAGGCCATAAGAGGCCGTTTTGTTTTATCTCGATCTCCTCCACAACCAAAGACAACAATAATTTTTTCCTTCTTTCTTAAGGTTAAAAGAGCGTTCAAAACATTTTTTAAGGCATCAGGTGTATGGGCATAATCTACAAATACTTTTGGTCCACCTTCAAACAGGATTTTTTCCAAACGTCCGGGTATTTGGGGAATTTTTTTAACCCCATCTTGAATATCTTTCCATGAAAGACCCAGGGTCAAGGCAGAGGCAACACATGCTATAATGTTTGATGCATTGTGCATTCCCACAAGGGGAGATTTGATTTCAATTTCTTGATCTTTATGACATAAGATTCCACTTAAGCCTTCGAAACTAAATTCCAAATCTTTCCAATAAAAGTCAGCTTTTGTATTATTTAAGCTGTAGGAAATTACAAGATCGCCACAGGATGCTGCGGCATCTCTCGCGATGACAGTGGTTTCTCGCAATGATAAAATGAGTTTTCTTCCATATGAATCATCCCAATTGATGAGAGAACATTTTTTGGGTTTTAAACTTCGAGGTAAGATTTTCTCAAAAAAAATTGCCTTTGCTTGAAAATAGTTTTCAAAAGTCTCGTGAAAATCCAAATGATCTCTTGTCAGATTTGTAAAAATAGCCTGATCAAATTCAATGCCTTCCACGCGTGCTAAGCTTAATGCATGGGATGAAATCTCCATAAAGAGATGAGTAGCCCCTTTGTCATAAAAAGTGGCCATTATTCTTTGCAACTCCATGGACTCGGGGGTTGTTTGGGAAGAGGGAAAAACTTCTTGCCCAATCCGATAATTGATCGTTCCTATAACGCAAGGTTTGAATCCTGCAGTGTTGAAAAGAGCTTCTAAAATATATGTGGTTGTTGTTTTTCCATTGGTCCCAGTAACACCTACGACTGTCATGTGGCTTGAGGGGTCTTTGAAAAAATTTTTAGAAACAATGGCCATGGCCATTCTTGAATCTTTGACAATAATTTGAAGAAGAGATGTTTTAACCTGTCTTTGAACGAGAACGGCACAGGCTCCGTTTTTTTTAGCTTCTTCAATAAAATCGTGCCCATCAAAACGTTTCCCTTGGATGGCGATAAAGAGACCCTCTTTTTTGATTTTTCTTGAGTCATAATGAATGTTAGATACATTAATCTCGTCTTTTCCTATCACTTTGGCGCAAGATAGATTTTTTAAGAGGTCTTTAATCTTCATGGTATAGAGGGGGGCCATTTCATTCGAGTTGTCTGCTCATTCAGAACAAATTCTTGAAAATCTTTGGCATAAAGTCTTACTATTTCCTGGGTTAATCTTTTAAATGCTGGAACTGCAACTGTGGATGCGTAATAGTGTTTTAATGGTTCATCAATCATAACAAGCATTGAATATTGTGGTTGCTCAGCAGGAAAATATCCAAGAAAAGAAGAAATATATTTTCCAGAATACCCTCTTCCATCGGTGCTAGGTTTCTGAGCCGTGCCTGTTTTCCCAGCTATTGAGAAATAGGGAACTCGAATGTTTGAAGCCGTTCCACCTTCTTCAGTCACTCTAATCAACATTTTATTAAGGGTTTGAAGAGTTTGAGCAGAGAGAACTTGTCTTTTTCTGATAGGTTGTGTTTCCTCAAGCTTCTCTCCTTCGCGATTAACAATTTCCTTAACGACATAAGGTTTCATAAGATACCCGCCATTGGCAAGCGCAGAGAACGCCGTGATCAATTGTAACGGGCTTACCGAAACTCCTTGTCCAAAGGCTGCAGTAGTTAAATCTACTTGAGACCAAAGTTTGGGAGGTCTTACAATACCCGATGTTTCTGAGGGAAATTGAATACCTGTTTTTTCTCCAAATCCAAATTGTAGAATGGAATTGTAATATTTTTCTTTTCCCAATTTCATTGCAATTTTTGCAGCTCCAATGTTACTGGAATATTTTAATATATCTGCGACACTTAATAATCCATATTGGTGACCTGACGCCTCACCAATAACTTTGTTAGCAACCTTTAATTTTCCATTTTCACAAAAAAATTTGTCTGTTTCTTTCATGAGACGGGATTCGATAGCTTGAGCTACAAGAAAAGTTTTGAAGGTTGAGCCTGGTTCGAACACATCCGTAAGGGCTACATTTTTCCATGCAAACGGAGCGCTTTTATAAAAAAAATTGGGATTAAAACTAGGAAACTGGGCAAGGGCAACAATTTCGCCCAGATGGGGATTCATGATAATGATAAGTCCTCTTTGCGCGACAAACTCTTCAACAGTTTGTTCAATTTCCCGTTCGGCAAGATATTGTAGGGATTTATCAAGAGTCAAAACTAACGAAGAACCGCTTCTGCGCAGTGAGGAGCGATAAGGATCAAGCATGGGGGTTCCCAGGGCATCAGCAAGACCATGAAAGACAAATTTTTCTCCCCTAAGGTGAGCATCAAATGCAAGTTCTATTCCTTCAAGACCCTGCCCATCTGTTCCCACAAAACCCAGGAGTTGAGCAGCAAGAGTACCCTGAGGATAGTAGCGCTTAGGTTCAGCAATGACGCCTACACCAGGCAATTTCAATTTTCGTATTTTGTTGCCAATCTCTTCTGGGATTTGTCTTGCGATCCACACGAATGTTTTTTTTTGAGAGATTTTTTTCAAAACTTCATTGTGTTTGATATTTAAGATTTTTGAGATCTGGAAAGCTGTGCGTGATTTTGAACGAACAAAAGTCGGATGTACATAAACAGAGGCGCTCTCGATAGAGCCAGCCAGCTCCTCGCCGTACCGGTCATAGATGTGTCC
>JACOXK010000050.1 GCA_016182335.1 Deltaproteobacteria bacterium
AAAAACCACTGTCGCTATAAACCAGATCACTGGAAGAAGCACCCCTACATTCTCTCTGGACTTGTATTTTGTGACGAATGTAAAAGTTCACTTGTTGGAAGAACAGCCCACGGCAAGACAAGACGTCACCATTACTACGATCATGGGGGGATTCTAAAGAAAAATCTTTTTACAAATAACTCGGGATGTCCTTGTAAGAAAAAAAGAGTCAAAGCACCACTTCTTGAAAGTGCCATCGTTAACCGAATCAAACAGATGTTTTTAAATGAAAGCATTGTAAATGGTTTAATTAAAGAGGCTAAAGGCTCTCACCACACAGATGAGTTAAAAAATAAGGTAAAACTTCAGAAAAATAAAATCCAAAAAACAAAGACTTCAATAGAAACGCTTCTAAGCCATTTAGAAAGCATTCCCACGGGAACTAAGGCTCAGAGCCTCTATCAGAGGCTTTCATACTTAGAGGAGCAAAAGGGAGCGTTTGAAGAGGATTTAAATCGCCTTAACACAGATTTACTCTCCAAGGTTGAAGTTATTGAACCACAACACTATCTTGAATTTTTAAATCGATTCATACTTCAAATTGAGACAGCGCCCCATGAGCTCCAAAAACAGCTCATTCGCTCCGTCATTCATAAAATTATTGTACATGAGAATCAGATTGAGGTACTGATGCATGTTGGAACGTATGTGTTAGATTCCCCTGTCCAGCAGGGGAATGACAATAAAAAAAATTTCATCAGGTGTTCGCATACCTTGACAAATGGTGGAGGTGACAGGGATCGAACCTGCGACATCCAGCTTGCAAAGCTGGCGCTCTCCCAACTGAGCTACACCCCCATACAAAATTTCAGAAAAAACAATGCCTATTCAACCTGCTTTTGCACTATTTGACAAGATGATTAGGCGGCTAATTTAAGTTTGGTTTCCAAAATCCCGAATTTTCCGATTTGTGGTTTTACAAGCTTGCTGAAATCTTGATATTTCATCTGAATCGTATCTTTGTGAGAACCAGCATCAAAAACAATATCGCTTTGGATGGCTAAATCCTGATCAACATAAACGTTCATATTATAGAGATTACCAAAGGGAGGCATAGAACCCACTTCGCAATCCGGGAATAATTCTTTCATTTCTGGCTCAGTTGCCAGTCTGCACTCTTTAACACCCATCAGATTTTTAAGTTTTTCAATGGAAATTTTGTCTGGAGCAGGCAACACTGCCATTTCAAATTTTTTTCCATTTTTGACAATCACAACCTTTGCAAACTGATTTCCAGAAACGTGCTGTGCTTGGGCTACTTGCTGAGAAGTAAAAGCCTCTGGATGGTTTAAGTGTTTAAAGGCAATGTTGTTTTTTTTAAGATATTCTAATAATTTTTTAACAATTGGCATAGACCCTCCTTATTGTGTTAGTATATCGAACTTATCGGAAAAAAAGATTACTTCTTGAGTCTTATAAAAGGGGATCCTAGGGGCTTTGAATTAATTTCTTTGATAAAACTTACGAAGCCATTCTTTTTAAATAATTTACTTAAATACATGTCCATTCGATAGAGTTTGGAATCAAAATAAAAAGATTGTTTCTTCCTATATTCTTCTGGATCAATGGGTAACCAGGCGGCAAGACCTCTGGTAAACCCAAAAGTATCTTTTGTGTAATAGAAGGGGGAAACTGCCATGAATGGCGCTACTCTTCCAATTGCATATTGAAGATGGCCCAGAGCTGATAAAAGCTCTTCTTCTGCTTTTGTTAAATCACTTCGAGGTTTGCCCTGAAGCTCAGAGCTGATCAGGGCCGTAAAATGAAATAGGTCAGTGGATAGACCCGAATAGTTAAAAGCCTTGTCCATTAAATATTTTATTTTTTGTAAGCGAAGCGCTTCATGTTTTTGATCTTCATGGATGTAGCCTAAAAGGGCAGCTCCAAAATCTGAAAACGAGTACGGAAAAAATCTTTTAAGCTCATGAGCGTAAATCACAGTCATTACCGCTCGTTCATCTTTTTCATGATATTTTTTTTGATAAAGATTTGGAATTTGCGTCACCCATGACTTTGCTGAATCAGAATATTCTGGAGTATCATAAGGATGTTCTTTCAAGGCTGACAGAATGTCTTCATAAGGCCAGCCAGACTTTCCCTCCATATTGGCAGAGCCAACAATGTACTTTACATGTTTTTTAAACTCATAGGCTACCTCCAACATTTGCATCAGACACGCATCAGACCCATAAACATCGATGGGTTTGCCGCGCAGAAACTTGGCGCTGAAAGAGGATAAAACGGATCGAAGTTGCGGTATGGAAATATAACTGGGAGATCCTTCGGCTAGTGTCTGGCAAAGATTGCCACACCCGCAAGCGGGCTCGCAATGGCAAGAGTTTGCTATCGAAACTTTGGGGTGACTACTTTCATCAAAAGAGATGCCCTCTATGCCTAAGCCGTGACTCCAGAGAATAACGGCATAGTGTTTAGATGGATATTTTAATGCTGCCCAGGATAGAAAGTCTGAAAAAGTTGTGGGAGAGCCGCTATCAAGTTCCTTGAGTTTTTCAACTTCAGCAGATTCAGAAGGATCTTCACTTTTAGCAATGTGAAGCCTGGAAACTCCCTTGGCGCAGGTATCGAGTTGAACCACAATATCAACGGCTTTAGAAGAGCCAACTTTGCTCATTTCTTTGATATCTAAAAGTGCGTGGTCGGTTAGGTCATTATCAGCATTCATATAAATAAAAACAGACCATTCTTTAAGACAGTTTTTTCTGTTAATTTTTTGGTAGAATTTATTATAAGAAGAGTGAATGCTTGGATGATAGAGAAAATCTGATTCTGTAAGTTTTTGCTTGTCCCAGGCCTCTTCGCACGTGGCACCAGAAAGCGCAACCGAGATTCTCAATAAAACAGAGCCTGCAATGAATGTCAGGAATCTCATTCTTTCTTAGAGGCAAGCTCGAAGAAATATTTCAAAACTGTTGCCAATGGAGATTCATCCCCAAGTCCACTAGAACGGCTCTGGGGTCTTGATGAAAGTTGGGCCGCGTTGATGATTTCTCCCCTCTCATCTTCAATGCCAACTTCAAGAATTTTCGTTAAACTAGCTTTACTTCCATCATACGCAAGATTTTCCTTTTGAAGATAATTATCAATTTCATTTGAAGGCCACACATTAAAATCAAGTATAGAATCCCATATGAAATCAGGGTGTAGATTCGAATACCACTCTCCACCCACAATGTTGCCGTCTTTATCTAATTCTAAATCATAAAGGTAAGTAGCCTCCACAACTTGGTCTGGCAACGATGCCCCCTGCTTAGGCATTGTTTCTACGATGTATAAAAGATTCATGGCAACGCCAACAATTTTCTTTGGTTTTATTTTCTTTGTTTTTTTTCTCTTAATTTCACGAACTTTTTTAAAGATGTCTCCTTTAAAACCGTAGGGGACTATGGCTTCTTCCATATTGTCGACACTGCGACCCAGTTTTGGATTGAAATAAGTAACAGTTGCTGCAACAACGGGTTGATTCCACACTTCATAGTCATAAGTTGCGTCAATCACAAAGCTTTCTCCATGGGAGAGCTTATTCATAGCTATGATGTGAAATGTTCCAGGGTTTGTATCAAAGCAATCATCGTCCAAGATGGCTCCAGTTTGTTCATCTTTTGTAATGTTACTTTCCTTAATATTGCACCGCCCCCCAACAAATCGGCTTTCAGATTTGGACTGCGCGTATTTTAAAACAGCAAGAGATTTTAAATCGTCTTGATGAAAATAAACCTTATCTCCGTTGATAGACTCTACTTCGAGACCGCGCAACGGGCGTGGGGCTTTATAAGAAGCGGCAGACCAGCCATGGCACAGACCCATCCAAGGCTCAACATCTCCGTCAATGGTTTCAACGCCAATAATATTTTGGTCTTGGTCAAGTTTCCACTCGATATTTTTTAAAAAAGAAGCTCCCTGAAGACGCAACGTATTGGTCAATGAGAAGGTGTTATCGCCCATGAGGATGTCATATTTTTCTGCGGGTGAATAGAAATCGATTTTTGAAGAATCTGCAATTGGCCTTTCTAGTTTGTCAAACTCCTGTGGCTGAAGATAAGAGTTAAAAAAGTCTTTCCAGGTAGGGAATTTAAGACCCAGGCTATATCTGGCAGCGGAAGACCCATACTTCAACGCCCAGTAATAAGAGGACCATGGAATGGACGAAAGTTGTGCTGTTTGAGGCAGTTGTGCGATTTTCTTTTCAATTAAAGAAGGGTCCGTGAAAAACAAGTCAGGGTCATCATTTCCGTTCCAAGGGCGTTTTCCTGCATCCAGAAGTTGAGATTTATTTTTTACAATTTTTCTTCGAGTCCAATCGTGATATGTGTGAGTTGATTCTTTAAGAATTGTAATGTTACTCCCCAGGGAATCGAGGTATTTTTTATATTCCAATGCTTTTGAGTAATCTCTGGGAGTTGGCTTTGAGAGGGCCTCTTTTGGGTTTTCTCTAAAATTTCTATAAAGTTCTTCGACTTGAGCATTGAAACTTGATTTTTCGCCATCAGCGTGAATTGTTGAAATAAAGAAGGTAGCAAACAAGATTGCCACGGCTGTCTGCCTCCCCGCTAGTGCCCTTGGGGCAAAACGCCGGGATGACAATCGCGATGACAAAACAAATACGTTCATTATGACCTCCTAGTTATTTTTCCATCACAACTTATGCAGAGTCATTAAATGAAAAATAATAGGCGGTCAAGTTCTTGTATTGGCACAATACAATTGCTTTCTTTTTACAAAAAACTGTGTTAATCAATGTGCACTCTTTTTATTAAATTTAAGTCGAGAGGTTCTATTATTATGTTGAAGAGTTTTTCATCGTGTCGTTCTTTTATCTTCTTGTTCCAACTAATTTTGTGCTCTTTAAGCTTTGCTAAAGAGGATACTTTAGGTGAGGGTGGAGGTGCGCAAGAAGAACCCTCTCAGTGCATTGTTGTCACAAGAACTTTTCAGCTAAATTCTGCAGAAAGTGTCGCTGCTGTTTTGATTTATTTGCGTGCTGAACTTCAAACAGCTACAGGGTCCGACAGATTAGGTTTAGAAATGAGTTTGTTTCAATGTTTACGCAGAAGTGGGGTATTGGTTGCTGAAAGTGGCCCCCAACAAGAGCTTGTATTATTATTGGAAGTTCCTGATTTAATACAGGTTGTTCGCGCCATTATTATCGAGAAGCTGGATCAAACTAATCAGAACGTGTTGGCTTTCGGTCTTAAACATTGCAGAGACGCTCAAAATCGAAAGCTTTTTCTGGATGCTATTGCAAGGCTTATTAATAGTGGTGTTTTATTGAAAGATTTTTTATTGCGTGACCGTGCCGTTGAATGTCTTCTGTGCAGGCTCATTACGGAAAGGGTTGGGGATGATGAACTTCTAACTCCTACTTTGGAGACCATAGGGCGTTTGCCAAAAGTATCTTTGGTTCGTGAGGCTGCCGCTAGTAGTGAGGGCATTGCAATGATTGAAACTCGAGAGGCCACTCTTGCCGCCATGGTAGATCTCATAAAGTCTCGTTATGAAACATACGGACTTGCAATATTAGAAGATATGAGCAGAATTTTATATTCTTTAGAGTTTAGGGCCTTTATTGATGAGAACTTTTCACCAGTAAGTGCTAACCACAAAGAGCTTTATGCAGAAGTTCGATTGATGGCACGTTTTTATGCCCACAGGCGGATACAAGAGAGAATCCAATCGCGTTCAAGTTCTGAACGGGTAGAGTCCCCCGTTTTGCTTCTTGATTCGAAGGATTTTCACAACTTTGAATGGAGCTCTCGCGGCAGTTTTGAAGCTGTTTCACGTTATTTTCTGACCGATGAAGGAGGTCCGCGGGACGAAGTGTTTGCCAAACTTCTCAGTTTCGATCGGCATTTATTGGAAATATTAGCCTCCTCTCTTTTTCAAATAGAATCTTTTGATGATGCAAAATTAAGAGAAATTTTGAAAGCTGCAATCTTGTCGGATGGGTTTTCAGAGGACGTTTATAATCTGTTTTTTCATCGCTGTTTCTTTTATACACCACATCTTGAGGCTCGTGATCAAGAGGAGTTGGGAGTTCTTTTTTCAAGAGAAAATTTCATGAGAGTTCATGCACAGAGACTACATCGTTTACAAGTGCCATTGAATTATCTGAGAGAGGCGTTGTTTGATGTCGCGTTTAATACGAATAATTCCGAAAGTATTTCTATTGAAATTCGGCTTTTGGCTTGTGAGTCTTTGATGAGATTGGCTTATCCCTATCTTGGCACAGTGTGGATTCGACAATTAAGAAAAAAAATCTCTAAGGAAACTTTAGATATTAGAAAAGGAGAGATTATTAGTGAATCAGCACTTGAAACTCAGACTTCTTTGTCAAGTGAGATAGATGGCCTGAGCGAAAAATATGACGACAAGATTTTAAGCCAGGCAGACAGGGAATCAGAGTTGGCGCAAGAACGTTTAAGAAAGAGAGGCGTAGACGATGCAGAATTAGAAAAGTTACGAGAAACTTATAAGAAGCAAATTGCATCTATGAAAAACGACCTTGAGGCCATGAGAGCGAGGGGAGAAATTCCAGGCAGGACACGATTTAGTCGCGGAAAGGCGAAAGGCCGAAATGTTCGATAGGACGACTCATTGCTGATTCGCTTGAATTGTTTGAGGGTAGGGGTCCTTGGCAAAACGAAATACAAGATCTTCTTTCTTGTAAGCTGAAAATTCATATTCTTTCGTCATAGTGAGGCACTTTGTGGGGCATGGATCCGTACAAAGACCACACCAGCAACACAGGTTAAAATTAATATCAAACTGAGGAATCCAAAATCGAATGGGTTTTGCTCCAGACTCTTCTGAAGTTCGAGGCGTTGGCTCATCCTTGCCCCGTTTGATAACATCAATCGTAATGCAATCTGTTGGACAAGCTTTGGCGCAGAGCAGGCATCCAATGCAATCTTCTATTTTGTTAAAGAGCCTACCACGTGTTCGTGGGGGAAGCTCTTGCTTTACATCTGGATATTCCATCGTGGCCTTGGCTTGTGTTGATATTTTAAGTGTCAGAAACATGCCTTTAAGAATCGTATGAAATGTTAAATAAATATTTTTAAAATAGGAACGCATTATCGATCGACCTCTCCTAAAACAATATCAATGCTTCCTAAGATAGCCACAGAATCTGCTACTAAGTAGCCCGGCATTATTTCAGGCAAAACGCTAATGCCTGCAAAACATGGGGAGCGGCCTTTGCAGCGATAAGGTATGTTTGTACCGTCACTGATAATGTAAAAGCCTAGTTCTCCTCGGGGTGCTTCCCCTCTGACGTAAATTTCACCCGCTGGTGGTTTTATCACGCGTGGCAAATCTGCCCGGAATTCACCGGTAGGTATCGTATTAACGGCTTGTCTTATGATTTTAAGGCTTTCACGCATTTCCTGGACTCGTACCCAATATCGGTCCCAACAATCTCCAACATGGCCTTGAGCCCCTGTTCCCACTGGGATATCAAATTCGAAACGATCATAAATAGAATACAGCTCCTGCCGACGTATGTCCCATTTTTTACCACAGCCTCGCAAGTTAGGGCCTGTAAGCGCGTATTGGATAGCAGTATCCAGAGGCAAAATACCTACATTGGCTGTCCGGTCTATAAAAATCTTATTGAAAGTTAATACAGTATCTAACTCATCTATTTTGGGAGCAAAATAGTCACAGAATTCTTTTATTTTTTCTAGAATGCCTTCGGTTAGATCTTTCGAAACACCTCCGATGTACATGTAGTTGTAAAGAAGACGCGCCCCAGAAGTCATTTCAAAAATATCAAGAATTTTTTCGCGATCTCGAAAGCACCACATAAAAGGTGTGAAAGTTCCAATATCCAAGCCGTAAGTTCCTACTGCCAAAAGGTGGCTTGCAATTCTTTGTAACTCACCCACAATGACTCGGATGTATTCAGCTCGCTCTGGAATGGTCACACCCATGAGTTTTTCTACGCCCATGGCATAAATGAAATCGTTGTACATGATGTTTTTCAAAACAGCGATGAAGATATCCAATATGAGGAGTTACCTTTCTAACAATTTCTCCATCCGTCAAAAGTTCTAGACGTAGCACACCGTGAGTGCTTGGATGCTGAGGCCCCATATTGATTGTTAATTCTTGTGTTTTTAGTTCGGCCATAAAACTTCTACATCGTGACTTTGATGTGACGATATTTTTCCTGGACTTTATAATCTTTTCTCAAGGGATATCCCTCCCAATCGTCCGGGCAAAGAATTCTTCTTAAATCACTGTGATTTTCAAAAGCAATGCCGTACATGTCAAAAGTTTCTCTCTCCAACCAGTTAGCACCTTTCCAGACAGTCTCTACCGATGGAATAGAAAGATCTTGGTCTAACCCCAAGATTACTTTGAGAACAAGTTTATGTTTATGGGCATAAGAAAAAAGGTGATACACAACTTCAAACCTTGGTTTTTCATGAGTAGAGGGATAGTGAACACCACTCACACAAACCAGTGAGTCGAAAAGAAGTGATTCTTGGTCTCTTAAATGCTGGCACACGGAAAGTAAAATATCTTTTGAAACTTCGATGTAACTATCCTTTTGAATTTCTTCTAAATTAAGTTTGTCGTCGCCAAATTTTGACTTTAAATTTTTATAAATATCTTGGATGTCCATGCGTAAACTTCTCCGTAATGCGCTTTTCTTTCATCATCTTCTTTTGAAGAAGCATAATGCCTTCGATAAGTGCTTCAGGCCGTGGAGGACAGCCGGGCACATAAACATCCACAGGAATCACCCGATCCACTCCTTTCAAAACATGGTAACCATGCTGCCAATAAGGCCCACCATTGGTGGCGCACGCCCCCATAGAAATGACATATCTGGGCTCGGGCATTTGAGCAAAGAGGCGTTCAATTCGAAGAGCCATTTTGATAACAACGGTTCCGGCAACAATCATGAGATCCGACTGTCTAGGGGAGGCCCGAAACACGCCTGCACCAAATCGGTCTAGATCATATTTTGGGGCTCCTGTTGCCATCATTTCAATGGCACAACAGGCCAGTCCGAACGTAAAAGGCCACACACTAGAACTTCGTGCCCAGTTTGAAATTTTATCAACTGTGGTCAACAGTATGTTTTTATCTTCGATATGCGATCCGTAAGGAGCATGAATGTTTGTAGTGAGATTTACCATAAACGTCTAAGGCGGCGCCCGGATTTGAACCGGGGAATAAGAGTTTTGCAGACTCTCGCCTTACCACTTGGCCACGCCGCCAATATCAGAAACGAGACTAATGGATTTAGATTAGATTATCAATCTTAAAAAATTAGTGTTTCTTTTGATGGCGAACAAGTTCTTTAACTTCCTCAGTCACAAATTCTTTGAATTGTTTGAATATTTCCTGACGAATCGCTTCGTCTAAGTCTTTTTTTTCAGGATCAGCATTGAATCTTCTAACCAATTCGTCCAAGAACATAGTGATCAGGAAATCTTCGACTTGTTTTTGAACTGAGTTATTTTCTTCTCCAGCCAGTTCAATCAATTTTTTGTAAAAAACCCTCATCACTAGAGTCATTGCGTCTGGATTTATCAAAAGGGCACAATCTGAATGTATATTTTTCAGATTTGTCTCTTCTACCACTTCAACGGTTCCAAAATTCACGAGTCCAAAATAAAGATGTGGGAGATCTTCTTGAAATAGCATTCTTTTTGATTCCTCGTGTCCATCGATATTTATAACAATCTCAACGGCAGCCAATTTCTCCAGGCTCTCGAT
>JACOXK010000051.1 GCA_016182335.1 Deltaproteobacteria bacterium
TTCCGTAGAGAGTTTCCTCTCCATTCGTAATTTCATGAGGGTTTTTAAAATGATACTCGCCAAACCGGACATCGATACCAAGGTTTCGAAATCTATCGGCAGAGTCATGAGGTTCAATCTTTTTTTGAATTTCTTTAACGCGCCTTATAATGTCCGAATAATCAAAACCATAATCACATTTCTTAACACCATAGGTTTGAGCCTTTTGAAAATAATGAATGATTTTCGCTGAACGAATAAGCGCTTTGGAGGGAACACACCCAGTATTCAAACAATCCCCTCCCAGTTTCTTTTTTTCAATAAGAGCTACTTTTGCGCCGAGCCCCGCCCCACCAGCCGCACACACAAGCCCACCAGAACCGCCTCCAATCACGATCAAATCAAATTTCGAAACAGCCATTTTTAACTCCTTGTTCTCATCTTTTGTAATTGCCTGTGTTTTTTCTTAAAGAGCTTGGGTAAAAAAGACAGCACTATCCACACCTCAAGCCGTGACCACACAGAGGGATCAGTTAAGGAAAAGTGTGACGCAGCATTACCAAGACTTACATACACAAATGTTCCTGGAAGCATACCCAGAACATTGCCCAGAACATACTGTTTAACTGTCACTTTGGTGAGCCCTAGAGCATAGTTTAAAACATTAAATGGAAATAACGGAACAAGACGCAACCATAAGACGACATAAAAACCATTTTTTTTAATACTCTTATCAATTTTAGCAACACGACCGCGCAAGAATTTTTCTGCTACATGCCTGCCAAGCAAACGAGTTATAAGAAAAGAAGCTAAGGCTCCAATATTTGAACCTATCACAACAAGTATTGTTCCAAAGGCAGCGCCAAAAATGAGACCCGCTAGAATCGTCAGTGCTGAACCAGGCAAGCAAAGAACCGTAGCAACAATATAGAGAAGAATAAAAATAAAGGGCGCAAAAAATCCAAGACTTTGAATCCATAGTTTAAGATTTTGAAGATTACCATGAGATAAATAGTCCTTGAATGGAGTCAAAAAATATAGAAGTAAAATACCCAGAACTGCAAAAACGAGCATTATCTTTTTATTCATAAAAACTCACTTGATTATTAGAACATATCATCTATGACTTCAAGCAAGGAGATTTTAAATGAACTATTTTACGAGTGCGTTTTTCATATTTTTTACGATATGCAATTTTGCATTTTCTAAAGATGCGAGTTTTGCATCTTATCAACAGATTCTTAATAAACACCTTAAATCATATGAGACGGGTGAAACGGCTTTTGATTATGCTTCTGCAAAAAAGGATGCCCAAACTCAAACTTGCATCAAGCGTCAAATTCATGAATTAGAGAATTTTGATCTCTCAGCATTAATAAATAATGGCGAGAAGCTCGCCTTTTGGTTAAATACTTATAATTTTACAATCGTTCGATTTATAGTGCAGCACTACAATGAAGATCTTAAAAGTATCCGAGATCTAGGCTCATTACTAACCCCTGTATGGAAAAAATCACATCTTATTGCAGGGCAACAACGTTCTTTTGATGATATTGAACACGGCATTGTTAGACCCCTTGCCAAGAAAATGTTTCAGGGTTCAAAAAACGGACTTTATGCAGCCCGTGTTCACTTTGCCCTGAACTGTGCGTCTATTGGATGTACACCACTCTCAAAAAATATATACGTTTCTTCGAAACTCAATATTCAACTAGATGCAGCCACAAAAGATGCCTTAAAAATTGACAGACATTTGTCTGTTTCGAATGATAAAGTCATTCTTTCTCATATTTTTGAGTGGTTTAAAGAAGATTTTGCTCATGATAGTGGATCCTTAAAAAATTGGCTTCTTAAGTGGGCACCTGAAAGCAAAAGCAAACCCATTCAAGCCGCAAAAGATGACAGTGATTTTTCTTATGTTGACTACGCTTGGAATTTAAATAAAGTCACCACTGTTTCAAATAAACAGTGATGTGGATGAACATTGCCAATGCTCTTACAATATCTCGAATTGGGCTTATCCCGGTCTTCTTCATTCTTGTCTATTTTAATCAACAAGCTATAAGCTTTTTGTGCCTCGTCTTTCTTCTTTTAACAGATTTCTTTGATGGGAAAGTAGCAAGAAAATTCAACCAAACAACTGATTTTGGATCCATTCTCGATCCCGTGGCCGATAAAATAACAACACTTGTTTTTTTCCCCTATTTGTATAGCCAAGGAATGGTTCCACTATGGTTTTTATTCATTGTTATCTTTCGCGAGTGTGCCCAGTTAATGTCCATCCCCATTCTCAAGGGCTATTTAGGTATTTCTTTTAAAGTTAAACCCTCTTTGATTGCAAAGTATACAACTGCTCTCAACTTCTTTTTGATCGCTTTCATGATTGCTTTCAAGCTACCTACTCTCAACTACATTTTCATGGCTATAAGTGGCATGTTGCAAATATATATCACGGCCACTTACATTCCCCGTTTTATTCAAATCGCTAGAAGACAGCATGATACCTTTGAGTAGTTTGTTTGGTTTTCTTTTGGTCATTGGAGTTTTGGCGCTTGCCGGTTATTATTCTGTGCGCAGCTCTCCCGAATATTTAGTTGCTGGGCGCAACACCGGCCTCTTTGCGTTAGTCGCAACGTTGGTCATGACAGAATTCAATACATCAACCCTTATTGCTTTTTCTTCTATGGGATACGTTGCCGGATCTGTTGCGTTAACTCTGCCTCTCATTTTTTTAGTCGGTCTCTGCTGGTATACGCTGAGCGTTTCACGCGAATGGAAAAAATTCGATGGCCTTTCTGTGGCGCAACTGTTTACAAAGCACTACGGTTCTTCTCTTGGACGCTGCGCTTCTTTTTTTCTGATTGTGGCAATGCTTGGATTTAGTGCAACTTATGTAAAATCAATGACTTTGATCTTTCAGCCATGGATAAAATTAAACACGTGGCTCTTAAGCGCCATTTTAAGCCTGCTTGTCCTTATCATAACTGTAAGAGGTGGTTTGGTTTCAGTGATTCGAGTTGATGTTGTAAGCTTTCTCTTGACCGTAATATTATTTCCGCTCATTTTTATCCTTTCCTATTTTAAAGCTGGGGGGCGGGTGAAGCTCAGTTATGAAAGTGTCATACAATGGAACCACCCTCAATTGCCATTTTGGTTTGTGTCCTCTTTGATCGTATTAACGTGCTTTACTTATATTTGTTCTCCTTGGTATGGCCAAAAGATCTTTTCTGCCAAAAACAGTAAGACGGCATTTTTGGGCGTTGCTATAAGCTCTGTCATTGTTTTTATATTGTATGGCTGTGGTGTTATGGCTTGCGTTTTTTTTAGGGTTTACACTCCGCACCTGCAAAATGCGGAACTTGCGTTACCTCAACTGTTCTACGAAGAATTACCTGCATTTTTGAGCGGAGTAGCTTTTTCAGTATTGTTTTGCGCTGCCATGACAACTTTGGCAGGAGTGTGGTCTACAATAGTAGCGATGGTTGTGGCTGATTTCAAAAAAATTGAGAACTCCTTACTAAAACAACAAGTGGCTACTGTGATATTGGCAATTGTAAGTTGGCTTGGAGCCAATGTACTTGTTGATAATATTTTAAATAGGCTTATTCTTGCAAATATTCCAATTGCAGCGCTTTCCTTCGCCTTGTTGGGAGCTTTTCATTGGAAAAGAACAAGTCGGGCGGGAGCATGGACAAGCGTTTTTGTCGGCCTTTTCTGGGCCATCGGATGTTTTATTATATATGGAGAAAGTGGTGGTTATACGTGGTATTGGGCGATGTACGGAATACCTCTTATTTTTATATCTGGGATTGTGGTGTCATATCTCTTCCCAAGCGCTCAGTTACGTTTGCAGAATTTTTCTTTAAATACCAGGACAGAAGAATTGGATTCACTAGAATTGTCATGAGAACAATGATGAAGGCTAGACATAAAAAGAGATGTCTATAGGCGTAATCTTGCGGAATCATCAAAACCATAGCCACACCAAAAGCACCTCGAGCACCCCCTAAGTTCAAGACATGCTGCCATGAAAAAGGCAGCTGTTTTCTAAACAGATTGAAAC
Organism: Deltaproteobacteria bacterium; assembly: GCA_016182335.1. Lineage (GTDB taxonomy): Bacteria > Bdellovibrionota > JACOXK01 > JACOXK01 > JACOXK01 > JACOXK01. The sequence continues at coordinate 4,043 of JACOXK010000051.1, forward strand.
CCCATCCACTGACATAAATCATAATGCCCCGTGAAAGAATCATCACAGCAAAAGCAGCTACAAAAAAACGATTAAGGGGAAACTCATGTTCTCCAATAGAAGTACCTAATAAAAAGAACAAGCTAACCTGGACTAATTCATTTAAAGTATCCCAGAACTTAGAGAAAACTTTGGTTTCAAGGCATGATAATTTCAATTTTGAACTTGAAAATATCATTGAGCTAAACAAAACTGCAATAACACCTGAAACGTGAAAAACAAACTCAGCTGTCATATAGGTGCCATAAGCTAGAATAAGCGTAAGTATCAACTCTACAAACTCGGTTTCTTTCCATGAACCCAAAATTTTAGCGACCATCCATCCCAAAAAACATCCAATAGGAATGGCCCCAAAAAAGGACCAGATAAAAGAACCGCTCACTGAAAGCCATGTCCAATTGGCGTTTGAAAAAATAAGTGAACTTAATGAGGAGAATAATACAAGAGCTATGGCATCATTGAACATCGATTCACCCTCAATTAACATGACTAATTTATTTGGTAGAGGATATTTCTTGAGCAGCGTTGCCATAGAAAGGGGATCTGTTCCAGAAATAATGATTCCGAATAGGATGCCCTCCAGAATTGTAATGCTATAAAATTGGCTGATGGGAAACCCTGTAATGAAAGCACATAATAAGACACCAAACGTCGCAAAATACACGACAGGTCCTAGAATTGCTTTGAGCTCTGACCACTTGAACGATTGGCCCGCATGAAAGACCAAAACTGGTAAGAAAACATAAAAACTTACATTGGGTATGACAGAAAGAGAAGGAAAAAAACTAACGAACGAACTGCGTAAAAGGCTATAGAGGACGCCCAGTATTAATATCCATCCTTGATAGGGAAAAGGCCACCACCTGGTATAGTGTCGCACTACCGATACAAGCAGTACAAAAAGGCAAATGCCTATTATCCAGCCCTCATAAACGTGCATTTATTTGACCCTAACCCACATATCGTTGCTTCAACAATAACAAAAACTAGTTCTGAAGAGAATACACCCCTGAAAAAAGCTCATAAGCAGACTTAATACTGTCATCCAAAGCTTTTTTAATATGTTCTCTTTGCGCTACATTGTTGTCACTCTCAAGTTTAGCTTTAAAGAAACGAAAATAGAAATCGTCTGGATATACAATGACTCTCACTTCAAACTTGAGATTCCCACGTGAAATTTTTTTCTGATAAACTATTTCAATTTCTTTTTGTGGTGGAATACGCGTATCAAAGTATTCTTTTTCTAAATTAAGGGAAATGTATCTGCCGATAGTAAAAGTCTGCTTAGTTTTTGAAAGGCGATTTCCATTTTCATCGATAAGATTCATCAGAACATCAATTTTAGGAGTTACATATGTTGGCACATAGTGCCCCGCTCCAACGTTTTTAATAGTAACTTTAATGTTAGTTCGCTCATGAACTTCATAAGGGGTTTTACCCACATCTACTTTGATATCTAAGGCGCGTTGAACCATTTCTTTACGATGAATACCTTGCCACAGATGTTGTCTTCCAGGCATGTGACAATTTTGACATGTCACATTTGATGTTGCGTAAACACTCTCTTTCCATTCCTGATAGGTGTTTTCCAGCAATTTACCATTAAGTTTATATTCTGTAGATTTAAATTGATGACATCCCATGCAAAATTCTGATTTTTCAAAAAAATCTTTTCGTATAAATCCTCCATGGGCTTCTTTGGGTAAGAGCTTTGTCATGTGAGATAGTTGGCCTGGTCCATACCGCTTGTGAGATCGAACATGACATGCAACACAAGTGAGCCCCTGGGACTGAAGTTTTGAATTGAATTGAGTATTTTTTTTCCATGAAGACGAAATCCACTTTGTTTCTTTGATCCATTCGTGCTGTTCTTGAAGCGGAGCATGGCATCTGTAGCAAGAGCTTGCATTACTTGGATCCATCATAAGAGTTTGTCCGATAACACCAGAACCCATAGCCTTGGCATGGCGGGAGTTCATCCAGTCTGCGTGCTGTTGCTTGTGACACGATCCGCAATCTTTCGGCATTAAAGAACGCTCTACGGGTTTATAAGATAGTGAGGCTTCTCCTTGAAGTGGAACAGGTTTTTTCCAATACTCATCTAAATCACTCGTGGGATAAAAGAGATTGTCTCTTGAGTATTTATAATAAGTGCCGATTAAAAAAATAGCTCCTAGAATGATAATAGGAGTGACTTTTTTAAGCATGCGCACAATAAAGACAACAAAAGGTGGATCATTTTTTGATCCACCTTTTTGGGTAAAGCGACTTAGGCCGCTTGTTCTTTTCGAGCTCTATAGAAAAAACCAAGAGATAGTCCGTAAACTAAGTGGTTCAAGAGGCTCCACAGCCAGGCAGAACCCTGACCCGCTCCGCAAGGATTGCAGGGATTACACGGATTCATCTCTTCACCAGTTTGGCCACCACGTGGATTGCAGGGGTTCATTTCACCACCACAAGGATTGCACGGATTACATGGATTATCTTCTTTTCCACCACAAGGATTACATGGATTCTCCTCCATTTGGCCACATGGATTGCATGCATTCATCATATCTTTATGTTGAGAGCCAAAAATAGTGTGCATCATCGTCATGACAGTGCCCATCATGGTTAACGCAATAACAAAAGGTAATAGCGAATAAACAGCACCTGCCAAAAAATTTGGAAGTTTTTTTAGCAATGGCTCGAAGACTAACGCATATAATAGCGCATAAAAAACACCGATACCAAAATGCATCATGCCACCCACAAAATACACACCCATACCTGAAAACCCAGCTGTCATACCCAACATCTTGACAATGTTAGTACCTGTCAGCGCCATAAACACTGTCATAATGACAGTTGCTAAGACGCCTGCGATGAGCGCAGATTGAAGATTGAATCTTTTAAAGTTCATTTCTAGCCTCCATTTTTTAATTTACTGCTTGTTTTACTTAAATACCCCATTGCTACACATAATAACTTAGATGAACGATCTTTGCCAAATATTTTAGCGAATGATAAATTTTTCAAAAAGAATTTCCATCCATTTGCATAATAGCCCTTTTAAGTGTTTCAGCGCTCATCATACCAGAAAAAACGTTTGCTACTTTTCCATCTCTATTGATTAAAACCGCAAAGGGTAGAACTGCCCCTCCATATTCTTCTATAAGCTTTTTTTCTTCTTCATTGTATTCTGTCATATCAATCTGAAAAGCTATGAGGCCAACGTGCTTTGCTGCCTTGATTACTTCAGGGGAAGCATAGGTTGTTTTTTCAAGAATTTTACAGTTAATGCACCAGTCGGCCGTAAAATCCAAAAGTATTGATTGAGACTGCACTAAATTAAATGATTCAGCAGAGTACGGTTGCCATTCCAAAGATGCCCTTTTTGAAGGTCCAAAAACTAAGAAAACAATGCAAATGGTAACTAAAATACAAATCCCTGGAACAAAACTTTCAGTTAATATGTGGGCTCTTTTAAAACCTATAAGTCCCCAAATAAGAATGCCAACCGCAACGCTGATCCATAATATGAATAGAATAAAATCTGGCAAAAACGTTTTGGCAAAAAAAATGGCTCCCGTGATGAGCACAAACGCCATGACAATTTCCATTTGTCGACCTATTTTTCCATTTCTTGGCATATATCGCACGAGCTGTGGAAAGATTAATATAATTATATAGGGCAATGACAATCCAAACCCAATGGCAATAAAAAGGGTCATGATAACCAACGGTGATTGCATGAGCGCATATGCCAATACCCCTCCAAGAAAAGGTCCCGAGCATGGCGTTGATAAAACTGCTGCTAATAAACCTATAAAAAAAGCTCCCGTGTACCGATGAATGTGTATTCTGTAAAAAACTTGAGGGAGGCGAATAGACCAATTGGCAAGCATTGAAATAGCGGATAACGCCAGAAAAAAAGTTAGGAATATGATAAAAACTTTAGATTGAAAAAAAGCATTCCACTTCCAACCCAGATAGGCGATCAATCCACCTAAGCTAACAAAAAAAACAAGACAACCCATCAGCAAAAAGATGGCGACAAGAATCCTTGTCATAATATGCTGATCTAACTCTTTTAAAACAGCCCTTACCTTTAGAGGAATGACAGGAAGAACACACGGGGTTAAATTCAAAAATATTCCGGCAAAAAAAAAAAAAAAAGCGTTCATCATTTATGGCAATCCACTAGAAGGAGCTATCTTAAGCTGCCTCATAAAAACCTCGATCTTATTTGTTGGCAGCTCACAGACCCCTTTTTTACAAACATAGGCTGTTGTCTGAGAATTGATGGCATACTTAGATTCAATGAGGGGAATAAGCTTTTGATTCTTTTGAATATTTCCACCATCTTCTGCAACAACCAGAATTTTATTTGGCAGAAAATTTTTTCTTAGGGGTGCTAGAAACTTTTCGACCTCTGATGGTTTGCCTTTGGGCGCGATAATCACGATTTCTTGAGGTTGATCAAAATAAAAATCGATAGCCAGCAGCATTTCTGAAAGGGATACCGGGCTCTGTGAAAGTCTCGTCGAAAAACTTTTCAACAGTTTTTCTGCTCGCTTATAATAGGAATAATCTGTTGTTAACTCATAAAGTCTTAATAGATTCAACAAGGCAACAGAATTACCAGATGGCAGAGCTCCATCATAAGTAGACTTTTCCCGGGCAATCAATTTTTCATGTTCAGTGCTTGTCATGAAAAAACCTCCAGCATCGTCCTCAAAAGATTCTTGAAGAGTCTTATCAAGTTCAAATGCTTTTGTAAGCCATCCAGGTTCAAAAGTAGCTTCATAAAGATCTAAAAGTGAAGCAATCAAAAAAGCATAATCATCCAGATAAGCTTTATACTTAGGAGCGCCATCCTTAAAACTACGATGCAATATTTTATTTTTGTAGAGATTCTTAAATATAAATCGAGTCGCTTTTTCAGCTATTTGAATATATTCTTTTTTATCCAGAATGAAGCCTGCCCTGGCATAGGCTGAAATCATCAGTGCGTTCCATGCCGTCAATATTTTTTCATCTTTAAGTGGCGATTGTCGTTTCAACCGAACTTGGTATAACTTATCACGTATGTTTTTTATTTTATGTCTCGTCACTGTTTCACTCATTTTCAATTGATGTGCTATGCGTAATAAAGGAACTGGCGTATTAAAAATAGAACGTCCTTCAAAGTTACCATTTTCAATCACGTCATAATAAGGCGTGATGAGAGACAACTCATCACGTGATAAAGCTCCTTTAAGGTCTTTAGGTGTCCATGTAAAATAATAGCCTTCTTCACGATGTCCTTCTGGAGTCACACTGTCAGCGTCTGTTGCTGAGTAAAAGACACCCTGGGGAGATGTCATATCTTGTCTGATGTAATGTAGAATGTCTTCTGCCACTTGTCTGAATTCATCATTTTGAGTCAGTTGATAACTCTCAAGATAAGCCAAAGCCAGCAAAGCATTATCATAAAGCATCTTCTCAAAATGAGGCACAAGCCATTGTGCATCTGTAGAGTAGCGATGAAACCCTCCCCCTATCTGATCATACATGCCACCTGCAGCCATTTTTTTTAGCGTCAATGTAATAGCGTTTAACACTTTGTGGTCTCCAGTTTTTTTGTAATATCGAAGCAGAAATCTTACAGGAAAACTGCTTGGAAATTTAGGAGCACCAGACATTCCACCATTAGTTTCATCAAAATTATCCTTATAGTACTTTGCTGCTCGATAAAGAATTTCTATCTTGGGAAGGTCACTTTGTGCTCCAGGATGCATTGAGTCTTGAATAGCATCAGTGAGTTGAGAACCTGCATTTTTAATTTTTTCAGGTTCATCGTCATGGATCTGACGCAGTTTTCTTAGTAAAGTTAAAAAACCAACACTCACTCCCCTGTCACCATGTCTTGCAGGAATATATGTGGCAGCATAAAAGGGCTTGTGCTCAGGGGTAAGCCACACTGTCATGGGCCAACCTCCACTTCCTGTCAAAACCTGTAAGGCATTCATATAAATAGCATCAATATCGGGCCGTTCCTCACGATCTACCTTAACGGCAACATAATTTTCATTTAAAATTTTTGCTACTTCCTCATCTTCAAAAGACTCTTCTTCCATAACATGACACCAGTGACAGGTAGAATAACCAACACTGAGTAATACGGGACGATTAAGTTTTTTTGCAGTTTTAAAAGCCTCATCTCCCCATGAATACCAATTCACTGGGTTATGCGCATGTTGCAACAGATAGGGACTGGATTCTAAAAACAAACGATTTGTATAACGTGCCCATCCATCTTTGTTCAAATGGCGTGTTCTGGGTTTATAATTCTTGGCACGTTCAGTTTGCTTAACGGAAAACGAATACAAAAGACGTCCATTAAATTGATTGGCTCCCGGAAGTATCGCCTCATGTGAAAAAAAATACAAATTGCTGGAAAACAACTTGAAGACTGCTCTACCGACCCCTTCAAAAAGAATCCCTAAAGAAATCAGTGCAGCACAACCAATAACTCCCAATATTAGTAGGGTCTTTTTCAATTCCGGTCTTGTCCAAGTCCTAGGCTTTTAAGTTTCTCAATATCAATGCCTTTTGTATCACAACAATCAGCTAATTTTCCATCAATCACAACAGCAGGTACCCGTTTAATGCCGTACTTCTTTGCTTTATCCTTACACTCATTTGTTGCACAGCCCTTGTTAAGATCATAAACGATCAACTCACAGCTTGGGCAAGCTTCTTTATTGATTTGTTCCAATGTGTCAGCACAGATGGAACACCCTGCAACAAATACCTCTATTTTTCTCTTTGCCATGCTCGTTCACCTCCTTTTAAATTCAGTTTGCTTTCCTTATTTTTTACATTTTTCATGTGCCCATTTTTCAGTTTCTTTCACATTCCCAAGACAACAGCTTCCTTGAGGATTTCTCATTTCACAAGCACAAAACCCATCTTTAATATTTTGGGTAATCATTTGCGTTGCTGTGCTTTTCCCTGTTTTTTGCACCTCTTCTAAAATATCTTCATCGGTATAATCAAAACAGTAACAAAACAATCTCACATTCTTTGGAACTACAAAAATAATACTGATTTCGCCGATGAATTTCTTTTTGAAAGGTACGCTTAATCAACTGAAAAAGAGTGATAAGCTCCACTTTTTTTCCTTTTGCTTGACACGTTGGACAACTTCCTGGAGCCCATGTGTTTTCTTTTTCAGCATTGATGGAACAACATGTGCTCATAATACCCCCTATTTTTGTAATGTGGCCTTATAGCCACTCGAATTGACGGCCTCGATCAATTGATTTTCAGTTACTTTTCCTTCAACAAAAGAAACTGTAGCTTCTGCCTTTTTATGGTCGGCTGATGCCTCAACGACACCGTCTAGTTTTAAAAGGGACGTTTTCACATTGTATTCACATCCCCCACAGGTCATGCCATCCACCTTAAATGTGATTTCTTTAAGAATAGCACCTTCTGGAAGGACTTTTTTCTTACTTGTACAACTCATGGCCCAAAGTCCCATACTTACAATTAAAAATGAGATTAAAATAGTTTTCATGCTTCTTTTCCCCCTTTATAAAAGTTGAATCCAATATGGAAACGTAATGACAAGAGCAACCAATACCGTAATCACCCATAGAACAATGCGCTGTTTGTGTTTACCTTGCGAGGTTGAACATACTTCACCTGGAGCGCATTCTTTTTTCTTTTGAAAATAAGCCACATAAAATCCATAACCAAGAGATAGCGCAGCGATAATGATAAAAGGAAGCCTGAATTTTTCAAAAAACGAGGCAACACCTGCAATACCTGCTACCCCAGCTAAAAGAACAGGTAAAAGACAACAGGCGGATGCAAAAACGGAACTGAGTATGGCTACAGAACTTGTGATTTTTTTCATTTGAACCTCCTTATTTTAAACTGTTTAATATGGGACATTCCGCTGTCTTTTTTCTTGTTTCACAACAGTGAACAAGCTCTTTTAATGTTTTTTTCATCTTATTTAATAGTTTTACTTTTTCTTCAATTTCAAAAATCTTATCCATGGCCTTTTTTCTTACAGAGTTGCATTCATTGGAGTAAGACACATTGAGTTGCAAAAGGGCCTTTATTTCAGAGAGTGTAAAACCAAGGGCCTGCGCCTTTTTTATAAACTTGAGCCGCTCAATGGCGTGTATATCGTAGAGTCTATACCCAGAAAGCTTTCGTCCCTGTGGTTTTAAAAGATCCAAATGCTCATAATAAAGAATTTTCAAGATTGCGGATAGTCCCAATGAATGGTTCCATTTCGCTCATAAGAAATGGCTTGCCAAGTCGAAGCTCCCGGTTTTCGAAGAAAATCCGGGGAGCGAAGACTGGAGGTGAAGAACCAATACTCGTACTCTCATATCCCAATGAAATCTCCAAGTTTTTTTCAGAAAGTCTTGTTTTAAATAAAGCCTTTTTAGTCAGATCTTACGAAAAATAGCAGAAAATGCTGCACTTATCACATTGGCAACTTGCGGTCCCGCTATTAGTGGCGTCAACACGGTCTTGTCCCCTTGAGTTGGAGCCTGTGCAGAGCGGCAGGAATCTGTTGTTCTGGATCCATTTTGAGTGGAATTTTTTTATTTTTAGGATTGCCTGGGAGAACGTAGTGGAGTTCATACATGTTGTGGGTGAGCTCAGCAGCTCGTTTTGGGGTCATTTTAAGACGTGCTTGGTTTAATAAATGCTCCAACTCTTTATATATGGAATAGGCAACAAAGCTGATGCAGATATGAGCTTCGATACGATGTTTTCTGTAATGATAGATGGGACGGATTTTTAAGTCAGTTTTTGAAATTCGAAAGGCCTTCTCGATTTGCCAAAGCTCTTTGTAATTTTCAATAATCGTTTTTGCAGAAAGTGTTGTATTGGTGATATATCCTTTAAGTCCATCCCATTTTTGATCTTCTTTTATTTTTTCTTCATCAAGGGACACTTTGATTTCTCCAGAGAGTTTTAAAAACTTGTTATAACCTCTGTTATTAATGTTTTCTTTGGTGAGCCTTCCAGATTTAATGCGTTTGTTGAGCTTATTAAGACCTCGTTTTCGATTATGAGCATCTTTCTTGGCTCGTTTGGTTGAATAAGAAATAACAAGGCGAAGATCCTCTTTTTTCTTGATAATGAAACTATCTGCCTCTTCTAGATTACCTGCTTTTTTTAAAATTTCTTCCTGGATTTCTTTACTTTCGTTTTTAATTCTAGCTCCTACAATAAATTGATATTGTGCCTTAGATAAATTAGCCAGATTGTCTTTAGATAAAAGGGCTGCGTCAGCAATCACGGTTGCATTTTTAAATCCATATTTTTCCTCTATCTTTTTAAGTGTTGGCAAAAGCGTGTGGCCTTCAAAGGTATTTCCTTCATAAATATCATAGCCAATCGGATAGCCGCCCTGTCCAACCAAAAGCCCAAGCATAATCTGAGGCTTTTGAAACTTGCCATCCTTAGAAAAACCAATCTTTCTTAAATCATCCTCATCCTGGGCTTCAAAATAAAGGGTTGTCATATCGTAAAATACAACGGAAATTGTCTTCAGATGAGCCTTAGTATGTTCGTAGGAAATCTTTTCAACCTGATTCTTATAAGAACTGGAGAGCTTGTCTAAAAACCGATACAGATTTTGAACGCTCATTGTTATTCCACGATAACGATATAAATAATCTACGGTTTTTAATTTACTCGTCGGATAAGCAAGCCTTGCAATTGTAATATGGCGAAAAATATTTTCTGAAATAACATTAAATCCAATCCGATCGAATAAGGTGCCAAAAATTAACTCTGGTCCAATCGTGCGTATTTGACTATTGCGCATTTGAGACAAAAAGTTTTCAATGGCATGATCTTGCTTGCTATGTTTCGCAAATAATGAAAATTGCTTTCCATCTCCACTTTCAATAATTTGTTTCCCCCATTGAACAAGACGACGAATTTCTTCTGGATCAGCAGTGCAACCCAGTGTTCGCATCACCCGATACCCATGAGATTTATCAATCAGCTGAATACTTATTGCACCACTTCTATTGCGTTTCTTCCTTACAAACATCAACGCAAAGTAGCATCGGGACACCCATTTTTACAACCCACTTAAATGATTTCAATAACTTATAGACGCTTTTTTAACGAGTGTTGAAGTCAGGAAAATGCTGCACTTATCACATTGGCAACTTGCGGTCCCGCTATTAGTGGCGTCAACACGGTCTTGTCCCCTTGAGTTGGAGCCTGTGCAGAGCGGCAG
>JACOXK010000052.1 GCA_016182335.1 Deltaproteobacteria bacterium
TGTAATACTTTTTTGATACAGTGGTAAGAAATAATAAATAAAGGGTTGTGAAAAAATAGCAGCAGCACCTATCACAATAGAAAACAAATGAGCAAAAATAGTTGTTGGAATTGTAAGGTATCGTTTGACTGTTTTAAAATCACCCATTTGGCCATAGGCTTCATAAAATCGGGGTGCTAAAACATTGTAAACAGCCCTGGGTAAGGGCATAAGAAAGTTAAATACCATCGTTGCCATGGAGTATAATCCCAGCTGCGTTTGCCCCAGTAGAACTATAATCAATATTTTATCTGAGGTTAAAAAAAACATCCTCACGGCCGCATCTATCATGAGGGGAAATCCAATTTTGAGTAGTCTTTTGATTTCAATATAATTTAAAACGCCAAAATTGATTCTAGGACTTATGTGCGCTCGATAGTTTAAGTAGAGAGCTCCGATCACAAACGTAAATGCCAGTGCTAAAATAATGCCTTTAACACCCAACACAATGACAAGAATGAGAGTTAATCCAACTTCAGAAACCGCATCGAGAAGATTAATCTGACTGACAAGACCAAATTCATGTCTGGCTTTTAAGACAATACGAAAATAAGATACAAACATATAGGCGATGAGCAAGAATGGAACACAGTACAGTCCCTGTAGAAAATCACTCTGAACACCGAAAATGGTTAGTATCCCAGCACCCACTGCCACAAGAACACTCATCAATACGGCTGTAAAAAAATTAAAATTAAAGCTTACCTGCATCACGTGTGAAACTTTATCTAAATCACCCTTTCCTCGTTGATAGGGAATTTCTCGCTCCGTTGCATAGAGCATTCCTAAGTGACTGAGCTTCGCATATTCAACAACAAGAAAGATCGATGAAACATGCCCCATGGCGAGGGGGGAGAGAATTTTTCGAATGAATAGGCTACTAAATATCTTAAACGAATAATACACATAACTACTTAAAGACGACTGAAGGGCATCAAGAAAAATCCGTTTTGAAGGCTTCATTTTATTTATAATAAGGAGAGATGATCTTGCAAATGGGAAGCGATTTTTTGTGAGCTATCACCTCTGCCGTATGCCAAAAACGGACTGCCCACTCCATGAAATCGAGTTCTTTCCAAAAAAGCTTCCAGAATTTTTTCTCTTTCAATAGGCACCAAGCGATTCAAGCCTACTTCTAGCGTTTCAACCCATTCGGTTTCGTCTCGAAGGGTTAAAACAGGAACATTGAAAAAACAGGCTTCCTTTTGAACCCCACCAGAATCAGTCACAACAGCACAGGCATTTTTTTCCAACCAAACCATTTCAAGGTAGGACACCGGCTTGATAAAATTAAAGTGCTGCGATGAGGGATTTAGATTCCAGGTCCTCATCGCTTTTTCCGTTCTGGGATGAACTGGAAAAATAAGTTTATAGCCATCCGCTGCTATTTCATCAAGAGTTTCGATTATTGTTTTTAATTTTTTGAAATCGTCAACATTTTCAGCTCGATGAATTGTCACCAAAAAATAATCTTTTGGTTTGAATTGAAAAGAACTCGATTGAGATAATCTATCTGCCTTTTCTTCAAAAATCTTAAGTGCATCCAGCATCACATCACCCACCTCATAAACAGCAGGAAAGGCAGTATTTGAGTGCTGAATCCCCTCTTTGAGCAAATGAGTCACAGAAATCGCAGAGGAACAAAAAAGGATGGAGCTTAAATGGTCTGTGATCTTTCGATTTATTTCTTCAGCCATCAGAGAATTAAAGCTACGCATGCCAGCTTCAACATGAACGATGGGAATATGCAATTTGCTTGCAGCAAGAGCTCCTGCCAAGGTTGAGTTTGTATCACCATAGAGAATAACCATGTCAGGCCTCTGCGACATTAAAACAGCCTCAATACTTTCAAGCATCAGTCCTGTCTGTTTTCCCTGAGAGTGAGAGCCGATCCCTAAAAAAAAATGAGGTTTTTTAAGCCCTAGTTGCTCAAAAAAAATGTCACTCATGTGAGCATCGTAATGTTGACCCGTATGGACCATCACATGCTGTAGAGATTCATTGTGAAGTTTATCCAGCGCTCCAGAAACCATGGCAGATTTTACAAACTGGGGACGTGCTCCAACAATAGATATGATTTTATACGACACGATGGATCTTTTGTTTTTCCTTAACGTATTTTATTGAACAACTAGAACAACGAGCTCTCTGTTTTATAAAGTGAAGTTTCATGCCACATTCACACATAAATCCAACATGCCTTGCTGGGTTTCCAACTACAAGTGCATAATCTTCTACATCTCGAATCACAACACTGCCTGCCCCTACGAAAGAATATTTTCCAAGTGTCACACCACAGACAATCGTAGCATTAGCACCAATAGTGGCTCCTTTTTTAACAAAAGTTTTTCGAATTTCATCCATACGAACAACTTCTGATCGTGGATTAAAGACGTTGGTAAAAACGCACGATGGTCCGCAAAAAACATCGTCTTCTAATGTGACTCCTTTATAAATAGAAACATTATTTTGAATTTTGACGTTGCTCCCCACTTCAACATCAGGCCCTATGACAACATTTTGGCCAATTTTACAGTTTTTACCCATTCGAGAACCAGATAAAATATGGCTAAAATGCCATATTTTCGTGCCTTCTCCAATATGGACTCCTTCATCCACATAGGAAGATGGATGCACAAAATAAGAACTTTTCTGAGTTACAATTTTAGATTCTGATAGGTTTTCCATGTGTCATTAACGACTCCTGAGCAGCAGTCAGAACTTTAAGAACATTCAATCCATTATGACCATCACTCAATACGGGTTTTTTATAAGCAATACTGTCAATGAAGTGCTGACATTCTAACTTCAAGGGCTCCATCATATGAACATGTGGAATGTGAATGTCTCCTTCTCTGAGTGTGAGAAAAGTTTCATACCCTCCTGAATGTTGCATCCTCTCCACACCTTTATCATAAAATTTAAGCTTTTCAGAACTCTCCATATCATCAAAAACAGCCATTTTTTTTGAGCCAACCACTGTAAACTTTCTTATCTTATGGGGGTCAAGCCAACTGGCATGGATGTGACTCATCACATTGTTTTTAAAATAAAGAGTCACGAAGACAACATCATGAACATCTTTTCTCAAATAGGCACTGCCCGTTGCAGTCACTTCTAGAGGGGCTTGATTGAGCAAGTGCATCGCAACCGATATGTCATGAACAGTAAGGCTCCACAGTGCATTTTCTTCCTCTCGAATAGTTCCTAAGTTGACTCTTGTTGAATACAGATAATGAATATCACCAAGCTGCCCCGTATCTACAGCGTTTTTAAGTTTTTGAACTGCGGGATGATAAAGCAATAAATGCCCGACCATAAGTAGACGGTTATTTTGATGGGCCAATTCAATCATGCGCATCCCATCATTCACACTCAATGCTAAAGGCTTTTCGACAAAAACATGCTTATTTGCACAAAGTGCCCGCATAGCTAAGTTTGCATGAGTTATTGCAGGTGTTGCAATGATAACTCCTTGAATTTCTGGGTCGTTTAAAATATCATCAAAATGTTGAGTGACCCCAAACTTATTGTGGTACAGCCTGGAAAATTTCTCTAAGGTTTTTTGATCTTCATCACAACAGATTTTCATCTGACAATCAGAAAGCGAAAGATAGGTGCGCAGTAAGTTTTGTCCCCACTGACCCATTCCAATCTGTGCAAGTTTTATCACTGCATTTAACCTAACAACCTAGAATTTTTTCTGCAAGCGCAATCATTGCGAAGGCTTAAGGGGTGTGGCAATCTAACAAAACAAACATGAAGTATTCCATTTTCAAATGGCTCTTGTTAGGACTGTTTCTGCGACTTCTCATCATGCCATTTTCATTCCATGGCCATGATATTTTTTACATCTATTATTATCCTTTCAAGTTCATCACGCAAAATTTTTATGATCCTTACGCTTGGATCGCCCTGCATAATCCACACAATCAATATTATTCGCCCCTCGTTCTTCATTTTTTTTCATTTTTTTTGATAATTTTTAAGCCCTTTCTACCCTTTCTGGAAAATTTGTTTCAAACATTTGAAGCTTGGAATTTTACATGGGAGGGGAATTCTATCCATTACGCTTCTGTCTTTTCTGATCTCCAGCTATTTCGAACACTCTTTTTATTCAAGATGCCCTACTTGATATGCGATCTTGGCTGTGGGTGGATCTTAACAAAACTCTTTGAGGATCGTTCAAAAGCTATCCTGGCTTTTAAATGCTGGATGCTCAATCCTTTCACCCTTCATAGCGCTTTTGCACTGGGACAAATGGATATTATTCCTACTTTCTTGATACTGGCAGCCTTCATCTCTTATAAGAAAAGTTGGATTGCAGCGACCACATTACTCCTCTGCGCAGGTCTTTTTAAAATTTATGCTATTCTATTACTACCCTATTTTGCCATGACTCATCTGAAAACTTTTTCTGATAGGCACAAAGCTGTTTTATGGTGTCTGCTTTTTTGTAGCATACTGTACCTGCCGTTCCTTATCTCATCAAAAACAATAGCCCTCGAGGCGCTTTTTTTCGGAAGTTCTCGAGTATCATCTCTTAACACCATTCTCTTTATTTCATTATACGTACTTCTTCTGATCTATTTGTGGTGGAAATGTCGCACTCAAACTCCTACATTTGAGTCGACATTTTTGTCACTTATCATACCTCTTTTGCTTTTTTTCTCACTTCAAACAGTGACCATCCGCTACTTTATCGTTGTCACACCCATGCTGATTTTTTTAGCTTTAACATACAAAACATTTTGGATTTACAACGCTCTTTTTTTTATTTCACTGTTTGGAATGAGCTTAGGAGGAAACACTCAACAATGGGGCTTGTTTGCACCTCTAGAGCCCAGATTCTTTTCAAGCCTGCCCATTTTGGATTCTTATTTAACTCTTTTTATGGATTTAAAATTAATACACCAGCTTCTATTTCGCGTTTTTGTTATTACATGCTTAATTGTAATTGCTCATTCTGTCTATTTAGTAAAAAAACACTATGAACAATTAAAAAACTTGTCATAGGTTGCAGCTGGGATAACGTGAAGTTTCGAAGCCATCCAAATAGGAATTTTCAAAAGTTTAATCACTTGATAATAAGATTTGTAATCTTCAAATGTTTTAGGGCTCAGTTTCAAAAAGGATTCAAACTCTTGCAAGTTCAGTCCCAACCGCTTAATGCACAGATCCAAAATTTTTGGGTCTTCAATCACATAGGGATTTTTGAGACGCTCTAAAGCTTCATGTCTCATCATTTGCCCTGAACGAATTAAAGCTGAATAATTAAATTTCCTCTTGTCAATATTAAATTTAATTCTATATACAAACGAAATCAAACTCTGATAAAGATCATCAAAATAATGAGCCCCGGGATTCACCCACCCCAATTCGTCTTGAATTGTTTTTTCTGCAATCATCCTGTTGTAATCGATGTAAAACATGGGAGTGATGCAGTGAATTCTTTTAATGATAGAGTAATAAACAGCTTGCCCCAGGCCTAAGTGATAACACGAATTATTAAACTCCATCCCATCAGTTTTAATGGGCGAAAAACGATTCAAGACATCTTTCAAATATCGAGTATCAAGATAACTCCATGTTAATGGTGCGATACCCTCCGTTCGAAAAGAATGTGCTGTCAATATAGTCTTGATATTTTCTTGATAAGCAACGCTAAAGAGAGAGGCAAAAATCCCTAGATCTGTTCCAACTTCTAAATTGGGAACAGATGCTTTTAAAAAAGCAATCCGAATAGCTTTTGATTGTCTCCAATCGGATGTAATGGTTCGAAGATCCACCTGCAATGTGCGTACAGCCTGCTTAATATTTTCACCAGCCACCGGATTATCAAAGCCATCATTAAAATGAACCGCCAACGGGTTTAAATTCCATTTTTTTTTGAGAAGATAGAGCAGGTAAGTACTGTCTCTTCCACCACTAAATCCTATGATGCAATCATATTTTTGGCCTCGATTTCGCTTTCGTGTATTTTCTAAGATTGTTTCAAGTTTTCTCTGGCCTTCATCATGGATAGGGTAAAGACGTTCTAGCTTATCGTGTAATTTACAAAAATGACACACGCCTAGAGAGTCAAAATGAATCTTGCAAGCACAGGCATCCATGACGCATCGAGTGCACACTTGGACACTCTTCTGGATGTGCGTCGAATAGGTTTTCGACCAATGAGTGGGTTGAATGTGATGAACATCAATCTTTTGAGGATGTAAATTTGGGTAACGAATATCCATTAATCTATTGTCCATATAAGCTGATATCCTCTGTCCCTGAGACTATCAGCTATTTCGGTTCCATGATACTTTCTTTCTGTAAGTTTAAATTCGCAAGTCACGAGCTCTCCTGCAAATTCTAAAAATGGACCTTTTGCTAAAATACCCATTTTATCAACTGCAAGAGAACACCCAACCATTTTTTTTCCCTCATAAGGTCCCCCAACAATATAACCAACACTCGTAGCACCCACAATGACGAGATCATAAAGCTTGGCAAGTGTAAGAAAAGGTTTTAACCATTTTTCTTTGTAGGGATCCTGCGTTTCGTCGATGCCATGCTCAACCGTCCAGGATGAAGGGGACAAAATAAGTTGAGCACCCATTCTGGCAAGAGTGTGCCCTATCACAAGAGAATCAGCATAATTGTCTGCACAAATATTCACACCGATTTTTCCAAAACGCGTATCCACAACAGAAAGAGTTTGGCCAATGCCATAGAATGGAAGCTCTACTTTGAGAGCGTTAATTTTTCTGTACTTCAAAAGAATATTTCCACTATCATCAATAAAAACAGCTGTATTATAAACAGCATTGTTGTCCTTCTCTGTAAGACCTGCGCAAATATAGATATGGAACTTCTGTGCCAAATCACAAAGGCGGTCGCTGTAAATACCTGGTATGGGCTGCGCCTCACTGAGTGCCGAGGGATGAGTCCAAGCAAGATCGAGACACTCAGGAAGCAAAATAATATCACAGGATTTCTGTGCTGCCTCTTTGATCAAATCTTGCGCTCGGGTAAAATTTCTTTCAGGTTCTCCACCCTCCACAAGAAGTTGTCCCATTCCAACTTTCATAGTATTGTTTTTACCATTGTGCTTTCACGAAAAACAATATTTATTTTTCTAAAAACTTTATTATCGATAGGACTCATCGCTTGGCTTAGTTTTAAACTACCTTTTGAAAACGTTATCACTCTAATTTCTAAATTTAATCCTTCTTACTTCTTCCTGGCATTGTTAAGCAGTTTCATATCCATTGTGATGATGGCAAAGAGATGGCAAATACTTTTAGAAGTGCTTAATTTTCACCTTTCTTTGAAAGATTTAACTCGATTTTCTTTTGTTTCAAGTTTTTTTAATATGTTTGTTCCAGGTGGTTTTGCAGGCGATATCATGAAATCGTGGATGATCCCTCATCGCAATGGAAAAACGGTTGAACACTATTCAAATGTTGGAAGTTCTATTATTCTTGATAAACTGATGGGGCTTTTCAGCCTCACTCTTGCCTCGTGTTTTGGGTTGGCTTTTTATTTCTCGAAACTCGATTTATATTTCTTAAAGTTGTTTTGTTTACTTCTTTTCCTCATCTTAATATTTCTTATTGTTATTTTAAGTCGCAGAATAAAAGAAAAATGTTTAGGTCTTCTCTATAAGTTGTTTGGAAGAATCGCATCTATTGATTCCATTATTCAGTCGGTCAA
>JACOXK010000053.1 GCA_016182335.1 Deltaproteobacteria bacterium
GGTTTGTCACAAAAGATGAGCTTGAGCCGTATCGAACGGCATCAAAAGTGGGTAATCAGTATGACTTAGAAATGAAAGCATTTCACAATGGGAAACAGGTATCCAGCGGCACTACGAAAGATATGAACTGGACTTTTGCGCAAATCATTGAGAGGTGTTCCTACGGTACGTTTCTTTATCCAGGTGATGTGATTGGTTCTGGAACAGTGGGTAGCGGATGCTACTACGAAAACAATTTTATTTGTGAAAAACAAACATGGCTTTATGTTGGAGATACAATAGAACTTGAAGTGACAGGTTTGGGAAGATTAAAAAATGAAATCGTTACCAGTTGATCAGTTAAATCGACAAGAATTGTATCAAATTCTTACATCTTGTATTGCGCCCAGACCCATTGCCCTTGTGTCGACGATTTCAAAAAAAGGAATTCCAAATCTTGCTCCATTTTCTTTTTTCAATGCTTTTGGTTTTAACCCACCCATCGTTGTTTTTTCACCCACTCGTCGTGGAAAAGATGGAACAAAAAAAGATACACTTCATAATTTAGAAGAAGTTCCACAGTGCGTTGTGCACATGGTACCTCATCGAATTGTTGAACAGGTCAACCTAGCATCGAAAGAATGGGCGCCGCAGGTGGATGAGTTTGTAGAGTGTAGCTTAACTTCAATTCCCTCTGTGTGTGTTAAGCCTCCACGTGTTAAGGAATCCCCGGTGCATATGGAGTGTCGAGTGAATCAAATCATTTCCTTGGGGGATAAACCAGGCTCTGGAAATTTGGCCATTTGTGAGGTGCTTCATTTCCATATCGATGAAACTCTTTATGAGAATGGCTTGCATCCAGATGAACTGGATCTTGTCGCTCGCAATGGTGGGGCCTTTTATACGAGAGCTTGCAAGGAGGCTCTCTTTGAGTTAAGCAAGCCGCAATGATGAATAGGAGGACATATGGATGACGCACATGAGTGCATAGGCCCAAGATAGTTGTAGGTAGAACATTATTTATTTGTGAAACAGCGCTGGTAGTTTCGACCAGCATTGTTCATAATCTTTTTGGAGAAGTTTTGTCGAAAGAGCCCATGGTGTGAGCTGAAAGACGAAACGAGTTTCAAACATAAAAGCAAGAGTGTTGCCCAGGTACTGAGGCTTAAGTTTCTGAGAGCTTGCTTTGTTGTGAGTCTCACTATCAGGTCCGTGAGCGCTCATGCAGTTATGAATGCTAAAACCTCCAGGCACAAATCCTTTCTGCTTGGCGTCGTATTGACCATAAATCAACCCCATAAACTCACTCATCATGTTTCGATGATAATAAGGTGGTCGAAATGTGTTTTCTGCCAGGGACCACCTTTCTGGAAAAATAACAAAATCCAAGTTTGCAACTCCTGGAGTATCTGAAGGCGATGTTAGTACTGTGAAAATACTAGGATCGCAATGATCAAAGGAAACCGTGTTTACCGTCTGAAACTTTCGAAGATCATATTTATAAGGCACATAGTTGCCATGCCATGCTACGACATCAAACGGTGAGTGGTTTTGCTCAGCCTTCCATAAATGTCCTTGGAATTTGCAGAAGAGTTTAAAGGATGACGCGGAAGCCTCATAATGAGTTGTTGGAATTTGAAAGTGTCGTGGGTAGGCTAGGCCGTTGGCCCCGATGGTGCCAAGTTCTGGAAGCTCAAAATGAGCGCCATAATTTTCACATACATAACCGCGTGCATAGTTCTCCAAGGGAGAAACTGAAAACTTCATTCCTCTCTGCAAAACACATACTTCGCCAGGTTCCATTTCTAAAAAACCAAATTCTGTTTGAATAGAAAGTGCACCACTTTGAGGAACGATGAGAAAGGCTCCATCAGCATTGTAAAAAGCCTGTTTTTTCATAGATTGATTGCAGGAATAAATGTGAATAGCCACTCCTGTCTGAGATGAAACACCTCCATTGCCAGCAACAGTGGTGAGACTTTCTAAGAAATTTAGTTTACTTACAGGTTTTGGAAGGGGATTCCATCGGAAGCGATGGGGTGGGGTGGGGGGGTGTTTTTTTAATGGGTAGCTTAGAAAAAATGGCTGTGTACAGGGTTTAAAGTGTTTGTGATTGACGCAGGGCATGATGCGATAAAACCAGGTGCGCAGATTTTTCTTTCTAGGGGTAGTAAACGAAGTTCCACTGAGTTGTTCTGCATAGAGACCAAACGGCACTTTTTGGGGCGCGTTTTGATTTTTTGGCAAAGCGCCATTAATAGCTTCTGATTCAAATTCATTTCCAAAACCGGTTAAATATTGGATGCTCATTATATTTGTCATCCTGAACGAAGTGAAGGATCGATATTTTTCTTTAACAAAAAGAGGGGAACAGTAATTTCTTTCGGTATGACTGAATGCACCCCCGAATCTAAAACATAGGCTGTTACTAACAGAGTAGGTGTTACATCAAAAGATGGGTTATAAATATGAGTTGGGTTCCAATGCTGTGAAACTTCTTTAGAGTTTCGAATTTCAATAGGAATATCACTGCCGTTATGAATGGATGGATCAATGGTTGATTGAGGGGAGACAACATAGAAGGGTATGTTATGGAATTTTGCAAGAACAGCTACACCGTAAGTTCCGATTTTATTAGCAAAATCTCCATTCCTTGCAATGCGATCCGCCCCTACAAAAATTTTATCAATCTTTTTTTGACCCATGAGTGAAGCAGCCATGTTATCGCAAATGAGCGTGTGAGGGATGTTCAGTTTCGAAAGTTCCCAAGCTGTTAACCTTGCACCCTGGAGTAGCGGGCGAGTTTCATCCACATAAACATGAATTTTACGACCTAGTTCCCATGCTTTTGTGATTACTCCTACTGCCGTGCCCCTACCTGCCGTTGCCAAAGCTCCTGCGTTACAGTGGGTAAGAATTCGATCTCCATCGTTAATTAGTTTTGATCCATGAGTGCCCATTTTTTCGCACATGTCGACGTCTTCATCAAAGATCTTTTCAGCTTCAAGCACTATGTCATTCCAAGCGCTTCTTTTGTCATCCCGAGCTTGCCTGGGGATCGATATTGTATTTTTCTTTTCATGGTCGCTTAGAATGACAGCGAGTCTTTCCAAAGCATAAGTCAAATTCACGGCCGTGGGCCGCGCTTTTTTAAGCCTCTCAATATGTTTTTTAATATTGGGTAGGCTAGCACCATCTTCAGCATATCGAGCGATACCCAACGCGGCAGCTACACCAATGAGAGGGGCTCCCCGTACACGTAGGCTTTGAATGGCCTCGTAAAGAATTTCTGGGTCATTTACTTTAAGCCATTTTTCTTCGCTGGGTAGCAGAGTTTGATCCAATATTTTAAGCTGATTCTTTTCATGCAGAATAGCGGTTGAGCGAAAATCTTTCATACGATGATTTTCCCTATTAGCATTTATAACATGTGCTACGCAAGCTTAAATGACTTGATCCGCAGATCTGAACCTTGAAAAGTGCTTCTTTATAGCTTAAACCCAGAGGATGGTCCTGCGACTTACTAGAAACGCTGGCATACTTATAGGATGGGTTCTTTTTCATGTTTTGCCAAAAAGAAGAAATATAGTTCAAACAAATATAAAGCTAGCTTATCCAGAGAAAACAAATCAGCAGATAGAAGAACTTTCGAGGAAAAATTTTCAACATTATGGTACGATTTTGGCAGAGATTCTTTTTTTCCGAAAAAAAAAATATTTTCAAAATTTAATCAAGATTGAGCGGCCGCATATTATTCAAAATGCACTCTTGAAAAAAAGAGGGGTGATTCTGATGAGCGCTCACTTGGGCAATTGGGAAGTGGGGCTTCATGCTTTTAAGCTACATTTCCCCCCATTTTATGTGGTTGCTAGGGAGATTAAGTCTGTATGGGCATCGTATGTGATGAAAAAATTTCGCACTCGCTATGGAGTTGAGGTTGTCCCAGCTAAAAACTCTTATCGAATGATGCTGCAGCTTTTAAGAGAAAATAAAATTATAGGTTTTGCCTATGATCAACATCATGGAAAGAGGGGTATTTATGTAGATTTTTTTGGACAACCAGCTGCGACATCTCCTGGAATTGCCATGCTTGCCCGTGAAACAGGCGCGGTTGTTATTCCTACTTTTAATTACAGAAACCCAGATGGAAGCTTTACCTTAACCTGTGATCTACCCATGTATTATATTCAGACAGATAATCCAGAATTCGATCTTTTTAATAACACACAAATTTTTACAAAAAAAATTGAAGAATGGGTAAGGAAGTTTCCGCAACAGTGGTTTTGGTTGCATCGTCGCTGGAAGGGAAGGCAGAATTACTATGATGAATCAAGGGGATAAAAAAATAACGCTGCACCCAGTTCTTTTCTTTTACAGTGCGTTCATTGGAATTGCTCTGGCTATTTCCTATTTTTCGCAGCATCATCCTTTTTTCAAAACAGAGTTAAAAAAAATAGAATGGTGGCATCCTGCTATAGGCTTGGGTGTCGCGTTTCTCGTGGTTGGAATATCTTTCTGTCTTACTCGATATTTGGGTTTTGCGCAAAAACTTGAGGAAGAATTTAAAAAACATCTGACACCGCTGGATTTACATTCTATATTTGGCATGGCGGCAGCTTCTGCTTTGGGCGAGGAGTTTCTCTTTAGAGGCGTTCTTCAACCTCAATTGGGGCTATTTGGGACGAGCATCATTTTTGGTCTCTTTCACTTTCCATTTAAAAAAGAGCTTCTTGCTTGGAGTATTATGGCTCTTGTGATGGGATTTGTATTGGGAGGGCTTTATGAATATACAGGCAATCTTTTAGCTTCTATTTTGTGTCATTTTGGAATTAATTTTCTCAATATTTTAATTATGAATAAAAGAACGAGTTCGCAATAAAAGGGTTAGGGTTTATCGACCCAGTTTTCAAAGCTTTTAGGCAGATTATTAAGAAAGGCACCTGATACTTTATATAATGGTTTCTTTTGGTTTTTTCTCTTGATGTAAAGGTATGGGCTATTTGATTTAGCTGCTAAAATAGAAAGAATTTCTTTATTATTTTCACCATAAATTGAGATAGAGCTGGTGGGCTTATCAAGTCCATAGGTGCTTAAATTATTAGATGGGTTATCGATGAAATCTTCAACTTCAGTGTCCGTCATGCTGTTGAGAAAGTTTCGAACTCGGTCATTCTTAAGTTTTTTATCTCCCCACATCCACTGGCCTTCTGTCACCCTGAGGGTGGAACCCGAAGGATCGATATTTTTCCTATTAATAACAATTTTCTTAACATCTAGAACGTTCAATTCCAAAACATCTTTTTCTCTGAATGCAAAAACGTCTTTAAAAATCTTTTTATCAATGCCATCCTCAACAACCATCCATGCTTTTCGATCACTTCTCCGTGCATAAAACTTTTTGCCATCTCTGAAGAACGAAATCTTAGGGCCTTCCGACAAAGAAAGCTCGTAGAGCTTTAGAGGAGTTTTCTGTTTTTCCAGAAAACTTTGTGCTCTTAATCCTTCAAGAGTGCCTAAAAAATCTAAAACAGCGCCCTGAGAAGTTTCTGCCACTATCGGGTGAATGATCTTCCACTTTTCATCTTTTTTATTCAGTTTGATTTCAGATTTATTTCTAAAATCCAAGAGGGACAATTCATCCACTTTTTCTTTTTCAAAAGGGGCCACTATTTTATTTCTTAAGTCTTGAATATTTTTGTCGAAACTATGTCTCTGATAGGAGGCAACAAGGAACGCTTTAGGTTCTTGCCCGACCTGAACATACATATTGTCACCTGCTGGAGTGTCTCTGCCAAGAGCGAGAGATTTTGGAATTTTCTCGCCGGCAACTTGAAATTGAATTATAATTTTTGGTTTATTCAGTTCGAAAACTGTGAGCTTAAAAGTATCAGCATTAAGTTCTCTTTGTTTTTCAAGCTCAGAAAGTGATTTGATTATTTTATTGATTTCATCAGAATCTGCTTCATCTTCGATAGGCTGGGTGAGCTTCCATTTATTATGTCCATATCGGGTAAGCTTAAACTTTTGGTCGGGATAGATTAATTCTAACACATCGATATTATCAGCATTAATATTGAAGACTTTTTTTCCCGCTGCAGTGATCTCATCACGTTTTTTCTGACCCTTGATTTCGTAAAAATAAACGTAACTTCCCAGAGCCAGGAAAAGAACAACTAGGAGAATTGTTCCAAAATATTTTCTCATTTTTTTCTTCGAATGATCCAGAAAAGAATACCAAACACAAGAATTCCTAGAGGCATAAGAACAACTAAGAGTAGCCCTACTGTGGCGGCCTGATTCTTGCTCATCTGCAGGGTGTACAATCCTGCTTTATTAGGGCGAATACTCACTTGTTCAATATCACCAGCAAGCCAGCTGATCGTATTTAAAACAAGGTCTCTGTTACCTTGAGCATATAAGGCGTCATTAGAAACAATTCCGCTTGAACCAAAGAGAACGATTTTTGTTATAGATTCTTCGTCTTTCAGCTCAGAATGACTCGGTGTGGATTCTTTTGCATCATTACTTTTAAGTATTTTTTTTGTAAGTGCTGCTGCAACGGTGAGGGGTCCTTTTAGATCTTTGCCTGCGTCAAACTTAAATTTCTTATCGTTGTAAGAAGTTTCACCCCACGCTTGATCTGTGGTTTGTGTCAAATGCTGAAAGCTTACTTGAGAGCTACTATCACCCAATGATTCAAATGATCGAGTCCATGGAAATAAGGTGTAAACTTTCTTTTCCGAGAGTTTTTTAACAATTTCATGTTCGCTGTAATTGAGTGCAACAACAATTCTTGGATCGGGCAAGAATAATTGAGAAGTTGGATCTACAATCAAATTATCATGAACTTTAACTTTCCAATCATCTAAAAGTTTTTTTAAAGCTAAAGGGGCTTTTGGGTCTAATAAATAAAATAAATGCCCACCCTTATTCACATACGCTTCGATCAGCTCTTTTTCTTTAGGGAAAAAATCTTTTTGTGCACCAGCAATAACAAGAACACTGCAGTCAACTGGTACAAGAGATTTTTGAATGAGGGAAAGCTCTTCTATCGTATATCCAGTGTTCTCAAGTTCTTGCTTTAATTGTGAAAGACCTTCACGCTGATCGTCTTTTAAACTTTTTTCAAAATGTCCGGAGACAAAATAAAGTTTCTTCTGTTGAGCCTGAGTCACTTTTGTAAGGGCATTGGTAAGATCTTCTTCAGTAAAATCCGTGATTTTAACTGTTTTTTGAGGACCTACAACAACAATGACATTTTTTTGTCGGATATCATGTTGCTCAGCCAACCCAATATCCACATCGAGGTCAGCAAGACGTTTTTCTATGTACTTGGATTCGTAAGTGTATTTATCAACCAAGTCATCAAAGGTAGCTTCTGTCGTTTTATCAAAAAAACCAATGAGCTGAATTTTTTTATCAAGCTTGCTCAGAAGAGTTTTTGTTTGATCTGAGAGGCTAAATTGTTTTGCTTGGGAAAGGTCCCATTTTTTATAGTGGCGATGTGTCACAAAATTGATGAGTGCCACAACAGCCACTGCAAGAAGTAGTACAGTAGAATTATGAATGTGAAACTTGTGTTGTCTTTTCACCTTACGATCTCCATGTTTGTGACCTTAAAACTCTGTACACAAAAAAGAGCAGAACGCCCGTGAAACTTAAATAATAAACAAGGTCTCTTGTATCAATAAGCCCTTGTGTCATGTTCCCCCAGTGGGGAAGTAGTGACAAATACAACTAAAGCGATGATGACACTGCTAGTAATGGCAGAGGCACAATAGCCCCATGCAAGCGTGGCAGCTCCCAAAAGGAAAATGCCAAAGTAACCGGAGAGCAGCGTTGGAATATGCAGGCTTCCATACCAGCCAAGAGCGATAAAATAAAGAGAAGAGACAAGAAGCATAACGATCAAAAAAGCCAAGATTGCAAAAAATTTTCCAAAAAGTATTTCTCCAATATGAATGGGTGATGTTAGTAAAAGTTCAATAGTTCTTGTCTTTCGTTCTTCAGATAAAAGTCGAATGGTTAAAATGGGCACGATGAGAAAAACAGCAATGCCCATTACAAAGAAAGTGGGTTCTACGATAAGTTGACTCACATTGAATTGTTCTAAAATGTCTGTGATGGGTTGCTTGGACATCTGCGCATAGCTTGAATACTGATTAAATGCCGTAATGTACCAATGAATTCTTAAATAATAAAAAATTCCTGAAATCAAACAAAATGCTGCAAGGCTCACATAAGCAAGAGGAGAAATAAAAAGCATTTTAAGTTCTTTCCAAAAAAGAGCGCTCATTCGTTTCATGGGGCATTTCCTCCTGCTGTGAGTTTTGCAAAAATATCCTCAAGGCTTCCACCATGGGTTTTGAGTAGGTTTTCATGAGTGTCGCTAGCTACAATTTTTCCTTCGTGAATAACGATGACTCGATCACAGGTGGCAGAAACTTCTGGTAAAATATGCGTGCTCAACACTACTGTATGATCACCGGCAAGGCCTTTAATAAGAGCCCGAATTTCCCTTATCTGGTTTGGATCCAAACCGAGAGTGGGTTCATCAAGGATGAGGATTCTAGGATCATGGACAAGCGCCTGGGCAAGACCCACACGTTGTTTGTAGCCTCTTGATAAATTTGCAATGAGACGTTTGCGAACACTTGTAAGGCCACACTTCTCAAGAACAAGATCAACAGCTTGTTTTCTTTGTTTTTTTGCAACGTTTTTGATCTGACAAATGAAATGAAGATAGGGCTCAACAAGATATTCTTCATAAATGGGAGGGTATTCAGGCAGATAGCCTAAGTTATTCTTAACTTCAAAGGGATTTTCTAAGATCGAATGGCCACACAGAGTGGCTTCACCTTCGTCAGGTGGAAGGAAACAAGTGAGCATTCTCATTGTTGTTGTCTTTCCAGCCCCGTTGGGGCCTAAGAGGCCAACAATTTCACCTTTTTTAACGTGAAAAGAAATTCCATCAACTGCTGTTCGGTCTCCAAATTTTTTTGTTAAGTTTTGAACTTGAATCATAAAATTCTTATACGTTATTAAGTACAGTTTTGATCTTAGTCAAGTCAGGCTGCGGGTTG
>JACOXK010000054.1 GCA_016182335.1 Deltaproteobacteria bacterium
GAAAACTGATGGAGCCGTTGTTAATCTTAGCACAAATGCGAGCAAGCGTAGCATTTGAGCTTAGATTAACAGGTGTAAGCTCTTTTCTTATCGAGTACGAGTCCATTGGACGAAGTATGAGATTGAAAAGAGGGTTAAGGCAGGTTTTTCAATTTGCTCTGAGTCTTGTTCTTGTATACAATCTAACTGGATGTATGAAGAGCACTAACGATCTCCTCACAAAAGAAGAAATCAATCAAAAAGTCACTGATATTGAGATGAAAAACATGCCCCAATTGCTGGGAAGCACAGTTTTTCCACCATCCAACACAACGAGCCAAGAGTACTCATCGTGGAAAAGAACGTTTGATCAGCTTAAACAACAAACTACCGTCGCCTCAACAAGAGAGCAGCAAGAAGAGCTTCTGAAAAAAATAGAAGAACATACACATTCTAATCCTGCATGGAAATCTCAAATGAAAAATATGGCTCAAAAATTTGAATTCATAGCTGCAGATCGAAAAAAACTATGTGAACAAGAAATCCAAAGCGCCCAATCCAGAATTCTTGCCGGTGAGGATAAGAATAAAGTCCTGCAAGAAACATTTCAAAAAATCGACGAGCTTGATCGCGGTCCAAAAGGAATGTCTTTAGGAATTGGGGGCGAGTGTCGAAAGAAGCTTAGAAAATTATAGCAGTCTACTTAGCAAAAAGAGCCTTTTCTAATTCTTCCCTCAATGCTTCTTCTATACGCTCATCGGCATATTGACGGGCTTGTCTGTTCATTTCAGCTTTAAATTCTGGGTCGGCATCGTATTTGACATCAAATTGCCGTTGACCCATGTCCTTATGCCTTGCTTCAAAAAAATCTGCTCGAAGTTTTCTCTTAAGCTTTCTTTCCATATCATGCGAAGACTTAAGATACTTATCAATCAGTCTTTCTCTGAGAATCGTGTTTTGGAAACTAAAAGAAGAAGCTACTTGCTTGTCTTTCATTTTATCTTTAATCACATCTGAAATATTAGCGATAACAAAAGCAGAAACAGCATTTTCAATTTCTTCATGGATACTTTCATCCTGCATCATCGTCTCAAATTCTTCCTCACCATTTTTAGCTTTCATGTCTTCATAGACCATATCCGTTAATTCCTTGGCACTTTCATCAATGAGAGCAACCGCTGTATGATCATCTAAGTTTTTTCTAAGAACTTCATATTCTTTATCAAAAAGCCTGCTAGAAAAACTTTCTGTTTTCCAACGTGCAATAAAATCAGCCTTCTTCATAATGAATTCATAATCCATTTCGTTCCACAACCATAAATCACGAAAACTGACATGCATTCTTTCAATAGCTTTTAACTCTGCGACAAGTATCGCTTGAATCTGCGGTTGATCTGCAACAGGATATTCTCTCCACACTTGATCTCGAATGAGGCCTGCAATATCTGATACTCTTTCATCTAAATCAGCAAAAAATCGGTTGGATTGTAAATTAAAATCTCGGATAGCCTGGGACACATCTTTTCCTAAATAATGGTTATCTAATTCTATCTGTGATTCCTGTAGTTGAGGCATAACTCTTCCCTTTGAAAGCCAAAAAGTACTCAGTTGTTGAGTAACATTTTTAATATTGTCCCATAAACTAGGATAAGACCTTAAGTTTCCATTTAAATTTGAAGGGCTCCCATAAATCATCTCCATTGCTCGTTGCATATTTCGCTCCAGTTTTGTAAGTTTCCCTCCTTCGGCAAGAAGCGCTTTGTGAAGAGCTTCTTTTCCACTTTTACCGTCTACAATCCATTCCAAAAGTTTTTTGTGCACCATTAGGCCTGAAGGAAGCTTCAATTCTACATCTTGATTCAGCAGAGGTTTTTGTGAAAGTGCTAAATCAAGAAGATATTGCAGTTGTTCATAATAGCGATCAAAACTTAAATTCTCCCTGGCATCAGCTTTTTGATCCTCTGGGTATTTAGTATCGATCAATTTCTCTTTGAACTCTTCCCACTTTTTTGAGCGATAGAATCCCCAAAATACTTCTACGTTATTTTTTAATTCTTCAAATTCTTTTTCCATATCTTTCAATTTGTTGCTCTCTTCTAGGTATTTTAAATACAGTTCATTGAGCATCTGCTCCTGGGTCACTTCCATCTCCCCCTGTGGGAGAGGGCTAGAGAGAGGGGGATTTTTATTTTCTTGATGTCCCTGATAATATTCATATGCCACCCGAAGCTCTTCTTTCGGAGTGCTCCATAAATGAGAAAACTCGCTATTAAATATTTGAAGAAAATCACCCATAATCGTCAGATGAGAATCAATCAGTTCCTCCACACGTTTTCGATAAACACTCATTTTTTCATTAAATATATCAATACCCACTGGCTTTGATTTGAAAAAATCATCAAGTCCAAACCGCCAATTCCAACTTGGGCTCCTCATATCCGTGATAAGACCACCTGCAGCGCGTGAATATAAGTTCAAAGCTGGTTTATAATCTGTCCATCGATCTAACATCAGCAACTGATCTCGAACAGGTTTTGTATCTTTAAGTATGGCGAGCACAACAACAAAGGGGATGGGACCAAAAAAGAAACAAGCTCTGCCTAAAAAAGACCTAGCAACAACTTGTGCAACACCCTGCCCTGCAATACGCCCATAAATAGCCGTAGATAAACCCAGAATACTTCTCTGCACTACAACTCTTCCCAAATGACTTCCCGCCCCTAGAGCAGTAAATGTTCCTAACAGATCAAACGTGCTCCATGTTTTAAGAGCACTAGCAAAAGACTCTAAGAGGTGCTCCTCTTGAGAAAGAACATAAAAAAAACTTGCTAAAAATTCTTCTCTTAATTCTTTGTATCTTAAAATTTTAAGAATGCTTTGAGCTCTAATAATATCAATATCATTAGCATCTGAACCATCACTTCGAATATGATCGTGAAAATCTCGAAGAGTTTTAGTCATCAGATGCCTACCCCATTCCCATCCAAAAAAACCTACAAAACCTAAGGTTTGCCTCATCCAAAAGCTTGCAAACACAGCACGAGAGAGGGCGGCCCTTTGGCCTGTTTTCCACTGAATTCCCTTATCGAGAGCTCCAATACCTATTTTCTCA
This sequence comes from Deltaproteobacteria bacterium, assembly GCA_016182335.1. Classification (GTDB taxonomy): domain Bacteria; phylum Bdellovibrionota; class JACOXK01; order JACOXK01; family JACOXK01; genus JACOXK01. Next base: position 3,092 of record JACOXK010000054.1, read on the forward strand.
GAAAGCCCTCCCAAACGGCTTCCAGCAATTTGCCCCCACAAAGGCGTTGAAACTGTAGTATCACCCGCCAACATATAAAATTCTTTCCAAATTTCTGCCAAAGAGGTTGCTTTGCCTTCTGTTTGATATTCATGAATTTTATCAAGAATATTTTCGCTAAAACCAATGGCTATAAGAAGGGTTATGGTATGTGCTTCAGTGGCTGCATGGTCATACAGAGTCTTGACTCTTTGTTTGATGAGGGCTCTATCGCCAATTAAATTTTCTTTAGAAAAAAGCTGTGCCAATTTTTCTGGTTCATCATTGCGAGCCGCAGCAGGTGGCGTGGCAATCTGATCTTGCTGATCTTCCTCTCCCCCACCATCCGCATAAATTACACCCACACTGAGTAATAGTATAAAAATAAGCGCTATTTTTTTCATTTTAAATAAACACATTGCCTCTCCGTTGCTTTCGTATTGCAATCCCCAAGCCAGAAAATACAAATGCTAAAACATTGAAATGATTAAAGATTCAACAATCGATGAGGCTCTCGCATCATCTCAAGTGCCAAAAAACGTCATCTTTTGAAAAAATAGAAATCCTTGATCAGAAGATCCACTAAATATATAATATATCTAGTTTAGATTCTTTTGATATCAAGGAGATGCAATGAAAACCTCAGTTGAACTCAATGAAGAAAAAATAAAACTAGCAAAAAAACTTACCCATGCATCGACTCTGAGAGAACTCCTGGATAAGGCCTTAGATGTTTATATTTCTAACGCAAGAAGATGTAGCATTTCAGAAATGCTGGGGACCCAATTTTTTGAAGGATCCATTAAAACAATGAGAAAACCCCGTGGCAGTTCTCGTTGACAGCTCAGTCTGGATAGCAGCTCAAAAACCTTCCAATAAAGAATGTCTCAAACTGAAGCGAATGATATCAGACAATGAGCCAATTTATCTTATCCGACCCATTCAAGTTGAGGTCTGTCAGGGAGCAAAAACGGATGAGGATTTTCACAAATTGTGGGAAGGCTTTTTGGGCTTTGAATTTCTGGAAGTTACAGACAAAATATGGGGAATTTCTTCCTGGAACTATTTCAAATGTAGAAAAAAAGGCCTGACGCTCACAACGTTAGATTGCCTCATTGCTACAACTGCAAAAGAATATCGTGTTGCCCTCTGGACGCTGGATAAAAACATCCACAGATCTCAGATAGTCATTGGCTTCGAGAAATTCTCCAGCCCTTGACATTTTAAGAACACTTCTTAAGATGCAAAAACTTTATGTCAAAGGCTTTTGGTTTTTTCTCTGTCTTTGTTTTTCTACAATGTGTCCTATTCAACGCTCATGCAGCAAGCGAATTTTCAAAATCGTCAGATTATAAACTTTTATTTGTTCATCACCAAAATGCCGACTTTAACCCCAATCAAGATATTATTAACCCTTCAACAATAGAAATTCAAAGAGAAGAAATTCAGGAAGTGGTCGCTGGAAGCGTTATGAAATCTCTTATTCCACTCGCTGGGTCTTTAGACAAAGACTTATTGACATCACTTCTGACAATGACATCTGTGTTGCAAAAAGAGCTTTCTTCGAATCTTTCGAAAATTTCAGTTCAAGAATTAAAAGCATTTCCGATGATTCATGACGCTTATCTCGTACCCTGGAAAAATAAAAATAATGACAACTTCTATCGATCGGAAAAAATTTCGATGAGTGCTACCGATTTTGTCAATGTTTTAGGAATTTCTCCTCATTCTGAAACATTTGATGATTATTTAACTGGGGAGCTTAAAACCCTTCAAAAAAAACTATACAAAGATTCCAAGAGTCCAAGCTTTTTACTGGGATTCAGGTCTTATTTTTTTGTTCATGCGCAAAAACCAGCAACCCAGGGCAACCCTGCAAGCAGAGCGCCCTCATCTTCTCGTTTTGTATTAAGAATTCTTGTAGGTTTAAAGCCCGGTGCGTTTGACTTTATAAAGGAAAATGACCGCGTCAAACTGGATCGAGTTGTGATACCGGATGTTGCTGGTCGAGGTGCAGTTGCCAACCTTGAGTTTGATATAGACATTTTCGACAAAGAAAAACCGCCAGTTCTTAATGTTGAATTGGGTGAATTTGAAAAATTTCACAATGGAGAATTTATAATTAAGGACAGTGAAAAAAATAAATCAGCGCTGAGGATAGAGGGAATAGTGAAAATGTCCTATCTTAAATCAAGACTTGGCGGAAACAAAATAAAAAAACTAGAAGAGAGCTCAAGCAAACTTGCTATTAATTTTAATTTTTCAAAATTTACACTTGAGCTTGATAAACAGGAAGTGTCCAAGCTAGATGTCCTGGTGAGCCCTGGCATCAGAATTGGACAAACCAATTACGTGTTTGGAAATCTCAGCATGAATGAGGTCAATACTGAAATTCAAAATGAGATTAATAATACGATTAAAGCTGAAATCAAGAATGCCAAAGATGGGATCATGAAGAAACTTTTTGGAGAGAGGAAGTGAGAAGATTGCTACCCCCTTCTGGATTCCTGCTAGTGCCCTTCGGGCTGAAGGCGAGAATGATATTGGTAGTTATTGCGATCTTTGCGCGATCTACATGGGCCGTTGATCTCACTGAAAAGCTTTATCTGCGAGAAGAACTGGTCCAGGCAACTCAAAAAATTAAACCGTTTCTTGTGGATTCTAAAGTCAAACACCGACTCGGGCTCTGGCTCACTCATGATGAAAACAGAAGTTATGTTACTGAATGCCAGCTCAAACTTCGTCCCTTTTTTCAATCAGATAAAATCTTAGGTCCCGTTTGTTATTATCTTCGCCAAGACGATAATAACAAACGCAACACATCGTTGGATTTTATAAATCGGTATATTTTGGAATTAAAATCTGCTCTTTTAGAAATTGCAGATGACCCGCAATATGCCGACATTGACCGGCTCAAGGCACGTGCCTATTCCGATGCTTTTTTTAAAAGGCGGCACCTGCCAAACATCCAAACGTGCTTAAAACCCGCATTAGAAAAAGACTACACAAAACCCAACGCCCTGCAGCAGCTACCCTTTCAACAAGTGGCCTCTTGTTTTCAATCAAATTTTCCAAAGATTGACACAGTACCCTATTTTGGGTTGAACATAGCAAAGTCATTTCCTAATCATCCAGGACATGCCATTTCTGAAACAGGATGGATTTCTGGAAACAAAGTTGAATATTTCACTTACACAGATCTTTCCGAGTCTCTTGCCTTAAAACTTTCTGAAAAATTTCACTTGATCGAAACCTTGTACCCAATGGAGGGTCGTGGAAACATGCAATCTTTTCTTGAAACAGACCCAAGAGACGTTTTTACAGAGTCTGAAGGGTTTTGGAGTTTTGAAAACCACCCGATTTGGAATCAAAAAGAGGGTATTTTTGCCGAAACAAGAAAAGTGATAGATAGCGCACAAGAAAGTTTATTTATTGATATTTTCTTTCTTGGAAATACACTTGGAGCATCTTTGGCCAAACACTTCGTAAGTCTTCTTGAGACAAAGCCACGGCTAAAAATTTTCATTTTAAGAGACAATAAAAATCATTTCGGCCATGAAAAAGAAATGCTCCCTGTTTTTAATTTCCTACAAGCTTATTCGAGTAAGCATCCCGACCGTCTCGTTGTTGTGCAAGCCCTCATTGAAGAACATCGCTCGGGGTTACCGCCTTTTATGCACAGTCTTGTAACAGATGAATTATTAGAAAAATCTGGGATTCAAAGCCACCTGGACCTGTATGGCCGAGCTGTATCAGATCATAGCAAAGTTGTTGTAGCAGACGGTATGAGTCAAAAACCAGTAGCCTTAGTGGGCTCAAAAAACTGGACGGATGCGGCAGGAGCTCTTTGTTACGATGAGGTTGTTAAAATCACCGGCCCAGCTGCAGCCGTTGTATTGGATGATTATTACTATGACATGCGTGAAGCCCTTAGAAAAAAAACAAATTTCACGCCTGAACAAATTCAATCGGCCTTAAAACCTTTTGATGTGTTAAATAGAAATGACACACAAACTGTAAATAATATTGATATCCCTTCTGCTGGGAATATCAGTTTGCGAACGGGTTTTAACAATTATGATTCAACTCGCACAAATGCTGTCGATGAAGTTGTGCAATTGATTCTTTTTGCAAAGAAAAATATTTTTATTAAGGATCAATTTTTATTTGATCGCAATGTCATAGCTAGTCTTATTGAAGTAAAAAACAAAAATCCTCAGCTTGATATTCGAATCATTCTAGAGCCTGTAGAAACTTCACAACCGCGCGGTCTCCCGAATATTTTATATGTTGATTTATTAAAAGATGCCGGAATTGAAACGAAGTTTAAAAGGCTTCATGTTGGCTGGAGTCAGGTAGCCAGCCAAAAGGCACAGAATCTTCATATCGAATACCATATGAAAACTATATCTGTTGATGGTCAGTATCTTATTTCATAAATCCAGGCTGGAAAAATGTCGAAAGGGGCTTCTTATCTTTTGCAGTTCCATTCCCAATTTCCCTAAGTTCGCTTCTTTGGCTTGTGTTTTTTATGTTTGTAGCTACATTTCTACTTTATGAATATGAAAATTCTGATTAATTTGAACTATTTTTTAGAAAAAA
>JACOXK010000055.1 GCA_016182335.1 Deltaproteobacteria bacterium
CCAGCGAATGTCTTTCATCATACTTTAGAAGTAATGTATGAAATTTCAAATGTAAAGACTCTCCAAAGGCCAGTTGAAATTGGGGGATCAGGTCGTTTGTTGACCAATTATGACATCCTTTATTTTATCAAATGACACTCGTTGCTGCTCCATCGTATCCCGGTCGCGAATTGTCACTTTCTGATCTGTCAAAGAATCAAAATCGATTGTTATACAAAAGGGAGTACCCGTCTCATCTTGGCGTCGATAGCGCCTTCCAATACTTCCTGCAGAATCAAACTGTGTGTAATAAGTATGAGAAAGATCCTCTCGAATTTTTTGGGCTACTTGCATCAACTCTTCTTTCTTAAGAAGTGGAAAAACAGCCACCTGAACAGGCGCTATGTGAGGCGCAAACTTTAAGACAACCCTTTTCTCTCCCTTCACTTCTTCTTCTCTATAAGCATCGCACAGAACAGCTAAAAGAGTCCGATCCAACCCCACTGCTGTTTCTATAACATAAGGCAAAAACTTCTCCTTGGCTTCTTCATCAAGATACATAAGATTCTTGCCTGAAAATTCCTGGTGCCTTTTTAAATCAAAATCCGTTCTGTTATGAATCCCTTCAAGTTCTTGCCAACCGAAAGGAAATTCAAACTGAATATCAAAGGCCTGTTTTGCATAATGCGCCAACTCTTGTTCTTTATGCTCGTGAAATCTTAATCGATTGGGTGTTGTGCCTAGAGCCAAGTGCCAATTCAATCTCTGTTCTTTCCAAAAATCAAACCATTTTTGATCTTCTTTGCAGCTTACGAAATACTGCATCTCCATTTGTTCAAACTCTCTGGTTCTAAAAATGAAATTTCCCGGTGTAATTTCATTACGAAAAGCCTTTCCAACTTGAGCAATACCAAAAGGAATTTTTTTTCGAAGACTTGTTTGTACATTGAGAAAATTCACATAACTTCCCTGTGCCGTTTCAGGACGCAAGTAAACTTGATTGGTTTGATCCTCAACAGGCCCCATGAAAGTTCTAAACATGAGATTAAACTGACGAGATTCTGTAAGCTCCCCCCCACAGGTCGGGCACTTTTTTTCTTTGACCTGATCTTCACGGAAGCGCCCTTTGCATTTTTTACAATCCACAAGAGGGTCTGAAAAACCCTCCACATGACCTGAAGCCTCCCACACTCTAGGATGCATGAGAATGCTGGAACTTAAACCCTCAATATCATCTCGAAGCGTCATGCTCTTCCACCACCTGCTCTCTATATTTTTTTTAAGCAAAATTCCTAAGGGACCATAATCCCAACAACTATTCAGTCCCCCATAAATTTCGCTACTTTGAAAAATAAATCCCCTGCGTTTGCAAAGAGAAACCAACGTTTTCATATCGAGATAGGACACCTATAGACCCCCTAGCCCTCTCCCCACCAGAGGAGAGGAGATTGATGCAAAACCCGTTTGATTTAAATGGTATAAATGGTAAAAGGCGCCCTTCTTCGCTAAAAGATCGGGTGGAGTTCCACTTTCTACAATCCGCCCTTGATCCAAAACATGAATACAATCAACATCAGCAATAGTAGAAAGTCTGTGAGCAATAATAATGACGGTTCTACCTAACATCAATCTTTCTAAAGCTTTTTGAACAATGCTTTCACTTTCGACATCCAAGGAAGAGGTAGCCTCATCAAAAATCACTATCGGTGCATTCTTTAAAAGTGCCCGCGCTATAGAAATTCTCTGCCTCTGACCTCCCGATAACTTTGTCCCTCGATCTCCGATATTTGTTTCGTAACCTTGTGGACATTTTTTAATAAATTCGTCGGCATAGGCCGCCTGTGCGGCCAATTCGATTTCTTCTTGAGTCGCATCATATTTACCAAGACGAATGTTTTCTAAAATCGTATCATTCAGGAGAAATGTTTCCTGAGAGACAAGAGAAATATGCCTGCGAAGCGATTGTAACGTCAATTGTCGCACATCAACCCCATCAATATAAATACTCCCTTCATTGACATCATAAAATCGACATAAAAGATTTACAATCGTAGACTTTCCGGCCCCACTTATTCCTACAAAAGCAACCCTTTTTCCTCTCTGAATCGATAAATTGATATCAGAAAGAATAGGTTCTTGTTCATAGCGAAATTGAACTTTTGAAAACCAAATCTCTTTTTGAAAACTTGATAAATCTTTTGCATTGGAAGCATTAACAACTACAGCAGGTTTATCTAAAAATTCAAACAAGCGCTGCCCTGCAGCAATAGCAGATTGCATAGACACGTAAAACGTATGAATTTTATTAGCCGGAGAACGCACTGCAAAAAGTGCTCCCCCTACTGTCATGAGCCCTACAACATCATGAGTGACAGACGTATCCCCAAGAAGTTTGTACACAAATATTAAAGAAATGAGAAAACTAACATACACGCCCGTAATCAAAGAAATAGTAGGAGTCCCCAGAGCTTCAACAAGAGAGTACTTTACTTCTGCTCTGTAGAACTTTCTATTTTGAGACTCAAATTTATTATGAATGAATTTTTCAAGTGTAAAGCTTTTAATCATGGCAATGGCATGAAAAAAATCTTGAATGGAATGATTGATATCTCCAAATCTTTCTTGAAGCCGAACAGCATATCTCTTAATGTAGGTTCCCAAAATTTTAATCACCAAAAAACAAAGCGGCAAACTCACAAGAGATAAGGCAGTAATTTTCCAACTTCGAAGAAAGGCAACTACAAAAAAACCAATAATAGTGAATGGAGATTTCATGATATCTGTTAGAATCCCCAAAAAACCACTGACAAGATTCACGTCATAAGTAACACGCGATACAAGCTTCCCCACCGAGCTATTCCCATATTGACTATGTGAAAGATGAAGACAATGATCAAAAACTTGATTTCGAATATTATAAATAATTTTCTGTGATGTAAATTTCACAATGATATTATTAAAAAAAGGGCCTATGGCAGAGAGCACAGCAAGTACTAGGACGATCCAGGGAGAGTTCTGTAAAAATTTTGTTTGATCTATTGGACTCATCCCCAAAATCTTGATAAAGTCCCCAAAATAATAAAGAGCTGATGGGCCTACAGAGCCTGTCAGAAGTCCAAAAAAGGCAGCCAAAATAAAATAGCCAATATAGGGATGAGCATAAGTTTTATAAAGGCGCACAATGATCTCCATTAAGGGATTGAATGTATTGCAGAGAACTTGATCATGTCAATTCATAAAGCCATATTTTTAGATCGGGATGGAACTATTATTCCTGATATTCCCTATTTAAGTGATGAAAAGCTCATCAGCATCCCACATTCCTCAATTCTTGGCCTCAAACTTCTCCAACATCTTGAATTTAAGCTCATTATTGTAACGAATCAATCCGGAATTGCCAGGGGGTATTTTAAAGAATCAGACCTACATCGCATTCACAACCACCTCCTATTTCTTCTAAAAAATGACGGCATTGAAATAACTGACGTATTTTATTGTCCCCATCACCCGGATGATGGATGTATGTGCCGAAAACCCTCTGGGTATCTAATTCAAAAAGCAGCTTTCAAACATGACATCCACCTAAGCCAATCCTACATGATTGGTGATAAAGAGACAGATGTAGAAGCAGGAAGAAACGCTGGGGTAAAGTCTGTCCTCCTAAGCAATAGCGAAGAATCCACAAGTCACAATATCCACGAGTATTCCGCCACAAACTTGTTCGAAGCAGCACAACAGATTCAAGAACTGTCAAAAATTCTCTCAAATTCTTGAACATCTTCTAGAGTATCAATACCTATAAGTTTTCTGAAAATGGTGGGGACTGCTATGGGAACATCCATTTCTAAAATACGTATTTGCTCTAAGTTTTCTTTAATCTCAAGAGCAGATCGTGGACACCTTGAAAATTCTTCCAGAACTTCCCTCCTATAAGCATACAATCCAACATGATGAAAAACATTAGGCGGAATTTTTTCATCAGAGGACCACTTCCTTGAAAACCCCAACGCTCGATCCTGTTCATCCACAAGAACTTTAGCTTTATTGGGGCTTAAATAATCTTCTAAATTATCAAATTTTCTTTTAAGAGTGGACATTCCAATATTTTTATCTTTTTTGAGCGGTTCAATAAGCGCCTCTAGCACTACACAATCAATCAAAGGCTCATCCCCCTGGACATTCACAATAATATCAGCATTGAGATCTTTTGAAGCCTCATAAACCCGATTGGAACCAGTTTCATGATACGATGAAGTAAGAACTGCCTCACCTCCAAAAGAGTGCACGACATCAGCAATTTCTTGGGAATCTGTTGCGACGAGTAGCTTATCGAATCCTTTATAGGAAGAAGCCCCTTCATAAACCCATTGAACCAGAAACTTGCCTCTCATTTTATGCAACGGCTTTCTGGGTAGCCTCGTTGATTGCAATCTCGACGGAATAATACCAACGATTTTCATTCGTATCTTAAAACTTCTTTAAGAATTTTTTCTTTTTTATTAGACACTTTTAAAAGCAACTCAACAATTTCTCGAACTGCTCCATGGCCGCCTTTGGCAAGAGTTACATAATGAACTTTTTCCTTAACATCTTCAATGGCATCAGAGGGAGCAGCGGCAAAGCCAACTCTTTCCAGTAATGGTAAATCCAGCAACTCGTCTCCAATGAAACAAATATTTTCATCTTTTAAATTATGCTTTTTCAATATCTGTTTGTAGGCATCAATTTTATGAAACGTATTGATGTAAATATCGTCTACCCCCAAATGCACACCTCGATCATGAATAATTTTTGAATCTCTCCCAGAAATAATTCCAACAAGATATCCAGCTTTTTTAGCAAGAATAATCCCCACCCCATCGTGGACATGAAATTCCATGATCTCTAAACCATCAATGCCCTGAATGACACGACCGTCAGTCAGTACGCCATCAACATCCAACAAAATCATTCTGATTTTTTTTAATTTTTCTTTGTATTTCATTTTTCACTCCTCAACTGCCTTTTATAATTGTCCCTTGTTTTTGACAAAAATCCCATAAACTCATCACTCTGATAATCAGCATAGGTCCAGGGTAACTTTTCAAAAGCATTGCTTCCCTTAAATATCAATGTCAAATCTGCATAAACTCCTTGCCCCAAAGGAATTCTATGGGAAAAATCTTTAAAAGAAAGTAGAATAAAATTATGCAAAGACAGGAAACCAGGATCCACATTCACAAGTCTTTTTCCTTTTTCGACCCATATGTTTTCTATTTCATAAGCTGCATGTTTTACTTTAACAAAATCTTCTACATGGTGTAAGTTTTCAAACGCCAGCCAGAACCGCATCAACTGGGGACCCATTTCTTCTTCATAGTAAGCTGTGTGATGGAAACTAAAATCATCCGTCTGTTCCTCAATGTGTCCAAATGCAGCTTCACATTGTTCGAAAATCATTTTTTTTTGAACATGACACTCTTTTTGATACAACACACCCACCACTAACTTCCTATCGATATCTTTTTGCGGAAAACTCATAGAAGAGCCTGTTTAAGCTCTTCTGGGGTCACTGTAGCCGTTCCCATCTTTTTGACCACGAGCCCAGCCCCTGTATTGGCAAGACTGGCTGCCTCTGACAATGATAAACCGCTTACTAATCCTAATGAAAGAAGGCTCAGAACTGTATCGCCAGCGCCACTCACTTCAAATACTTCTTGAGGCTTTGTCTTCATGAATTGCATAGGTAGGTTCTTTTCAAAAACGGCCATGCCGTCACCTCCCAAAGTGATAATAACCGAAGAATCATCAAGAGAACTCAGAATATGGCCCCCTAGCTTTTCAAGAGAGGCGCACACCTCCTCGTTTTGTGCAAAGCGACACGCCTCTGCAAAATTAGGAGTGAGTACCGACGCCCCACGATAAAAATGAAGATCTTGCCGCTTAGGATCAACTATTAATTTTTTAGAAGCTTTGTGCACAACAATAGCAATTTCTTGAAAAAAATGGCGACTTAAAACACCCTTTGCATAATCAGAAACAATAACAATATCACTTGTTGGCAATCGATCACAAAATTCCTGAAAAAGACGGGCTGAAACTAAGGCTGCTAACTCTACTGACTTTTCATTATCAAATCGAACAATTTGCTGCCTTCTAGCAATGACCCTTGATTTTTGTATCGTAGGTCTGGATTCATCAATTAATATCGATCGATGATCCACCCCTATTTCATCCAGCAATTGATAGATTTTTCGACCAGAATCGTCGCCGCCCACCACACCACACAGTGACGTTTGAGCCCCCAAGGCTCTTAAATTATGAACAACATTGGCAGCTCCTCCCAAATGAAAATTTCTCTGGGATACACGAACAACCGGAACGGGAGCTTCAGGACAAATCCTCTCCACTTCCCCTATGATGTACTCATCAAGAATAATATCCCCAAGCACAAGAATATTTTTTTTTTGAAAGGAATCGACAATGCTATTCCAAGATTCTACTTTCATCATATATTCTCAGAGTTTAAAAAACTTTGACTTATCCCTGTGTTGTTTCGTAACATTTCTCGTATCCACCACAAGCTTTGCTTCCTGAAAATAACGCTCATAGGGAAGATGAGTGTGGTCCGTCAAAACAACAACACAATCAAATTCAGATATCGGTACACTATTCACATCCATTCCATAAATAACTTTTTCTTGAAAAAAAAACTGTTGCGCAAACGGATCTATGTAAGACAGAAAGGCACCTTTTTCAGCAAGAAGCTTCCACACCTCTAAAGCTGGTGACTCGCGCAGGTCCCCAACGTCTTTCTTGTAACTTAATCCCAAAATAAGAATCTTGGAACCATTCACAGACTTAAAATGAGAGTTCAGGGCCTCAGTGATGCGTTCCATAACAATGAACGGCATGGAGCTATTCACTTCCTCAGCAAGTTGAATAAACCGAGTGTGATAATTCAGTGTTTTTAATTTCCACGATAAAAACTGAGGGTCCACCGGAATACAATGTCCACCAAGACCAGGCCCTGGATAGAATTTATGAAAACCAAATGGCTTTGTTGAAGCTGCCTCAATGATTTCCCATACATCTAATTGAAGTCTGTTAGCCATAACGGCAATTTCATTCACAAGCCCTATGTTTACAGCTCGATAAGTATTTTCCAAAAGTTTCACCATCTCGGCAGCAGCCGCTGAAGAAACAGGCACTATTTTTTCACAAACTTTTCCATAAAGGAGCCCTGCCAATTCCAAACATTGTGACGTCATGCCTCCTACAACTTTAGGGGTGTTAGGTAGATCATAATTTTTATTGCCTGGATCAATTCTTTCGGGGGAAAAGGCAAGAAAAAAATCCTTTCCCGTTACAAATCCTGATTCTTCTAAAATAGGTTTTACGAGTTCTTCAGTCGTGCCTGGATAGGTAGTTGATTCTAAGACAATAAGTTGCCCCTCTCTTAAATGATCTTTCAGCTTTTGGGTCGCCTGAACAATAAAGGAGAGATCTGGTTCCCTCGTTTTTCTCAAAGGAGTAGGGACACAAATAGAAACACAATCTGCCCTTTTCAGCTCCGAATAATCTGAAAAAACTTTAAATCGACCAGAATCAAAAGCATTCTTGATCACAGAATAATCTAAATAAGGAAGCGGTGAAGGACCCTTTTGAAGTGTTTGGATTCAATTTTTCAAAGTAAGGGTAGGTTAGACAGGTGGCAGAT
>JACOXK010000056.1 GCA_016182335.1 Deltaproteobacteria bacterium
GAATTGTCTCCTTATGATTTGACGAGGGGAAGAATTATTTATCGTGAGAAGTGAGTATTGACAAACATTGGCATCCTTCGTAGGATGCCCCAATTCGAGGTTTAAGGTGAAGGTGCGTGCATCAGTAAAAAAAATTTGTGACAAATGTAAAGTGATACGGCGAAGGAGAGTGGTTCGTGTCGTTTGTGCTAACCCGAAACACAAGCAGAGGCAGGGGTAATAAATAAATGGCCCGAATATCTGGAATTGATTTACCTAGAAATAAAAGAATGGAAGTGGCTCTCACTTACATTTATGGCATTGGTGTGAGTCTATCGAATAAGATTTTAAGTCAAGCATCTATAGATAAAAATAAGAAGTCCGATGAGCTAACAGAAAAAGAAGTGAGTCAGATCCGGGAGGTTATAGAAAAAAATTATACGGTTGAGGGTGATTTGAGAAGGCGTGTTAGTCTTGATATTAAGCGTCTTATCGATTTAGGAACTTACCGCGGGTCAAGGCATCGAAAGGGCCTTCCTGTAAGAGGTCAAAATACGCAGTCGAACGCACGTACCAGAAAAGGACCTCGTAAGACCGTTGCTGGTAAAAAATCAGTGAAGGCAATGAAGGGTTAGAATGGCGGAAAATCAGGAAAATTTAGTTGTCGAGAAAGAAAAAAAAAGAATAGGTCCAAGTAAAAAGAAAAAAGTCAGAAGAGTGGTATCAAGTGGTGTTGTGCACGTTAAGGCTACGTTTAATAATACCATTATTTCCGTGACAGACCCTCAGGGTCAGGTTATTTCGTGGGCCAGTGCTGGGCTTTTAGGTTTTAAAGGTGCACGTAAAAGCACTCCATATGCTGCAGGGTTGGCAGCCAAAGAGGCCGTAAAAAAGGCAGTTGATCAAGGTGTGCGTAGTGTTATTGTTCGAGTTAAAGGTCCTGGGGCAGGTCGAGAGAGCGCTCTAAGAGCTTTGCAATCAGGAGGTTTGAGGGTGTCGACGATTGAGGACGTAACGCCTATTCCTCACAATGGGTGTAGGCCTCCTAAAAGGCGCCGGATCTGAAAATAATTTACTAATAAGAGGAGTTTTTTGCAGTGTCCAGATATGTAGATTCAGTATGTCGTGTTTGCCGTCGAGAGGGTATGAAGCTTTATCTGAAAGGAGACCGCTGCTATACCGATAAATGTGCTATTGATCGTAGGAATTATCCTCCAGGGCAGCACAGAGTGACTCGCAAAAAGCAATCTGACTATAGTTTGCAATTGAGAGAGAAGCAAAAAGTAAAGTACTTGTATGGTTTAGCTGAGGGTCAATTTTCTTTATTTTTTGAAAGAGCTGAGAGGATGAAGGGGGCAACAGGGACTAATTTTATTTCTCTTCTTGAGCGACGTCTAGACAATGTTGTCTTCAGATTGGGATTTGCCTCTTCTCGAGGAGAAGCTAGGCAGCTTGTTAAACACGGGTTTTTTTGTGTTAATGAAAAGAAAGTAAATATTCCATCGTTTCTTGTAAAACAGGGTGAGGTTATTAGTTTGAGAAGAAAATCAGACCGTGTAACTCATTCCTTTGAGTCTTCAGGTAAGCGTGAGCGACCGCCATGGCTAGAAGTGGATTCAAAGTCCATGAAAGGTATTGTGAAAGCGCTACCTACGAGGGAAGATGTTACTTTGCCGATTGAAGAAAAGTTAATTGTTGAGTTCTATTCGAGATAAATAATAATAAAGATGATGAAAAGGGGGATTTTTGATGTTAACTAAAAGTACTATTGAGAACTGGCGCGGTCTCATTAAACCAAAAAATATTGAAATAGAAAAAGAGACTCTAACGAGCACCTATGGGAAGTTTGTCGCAAAGCCCTTAGAGAGGGGATATGGGATTACAATCGGCAATTCTTTAAGAAGAATTCTTCTTTCATCCTTGCGTGGCGCTGCAGTTACATCTGTGAAGATAGATGGTGTCCTTCACGAATATACATCCATTCCAGATGTTGTTGAAGATGTTACAAATATTATTCTAAATCTAAAAGAAGTTAGATTTGAACTTTACACAGAGGAGCCAAAAGTTATAAAAATTTCAAAAAAAGGCAAGGCAGTTGTGACGGCGGCTGATTTTGAAGTTGATAATAACATCAAAGTGCTTAACCCAGATCAACATATTTGTACTTTATCTAAAGGGGGTAGCTTTGATATTGAGTGCGTTGTTCGATTGGGGCGTGGGTATGTTGTTGCTGAAGGAAATAAGCATGAGGCAGACCCAGTGGGATCTATTTCTATTGATGCATTGTTTTCGCCTATTCGAAAGGTGAACTACACAGTGACGAATGCCCGTGTAGGCCAGCGTACGGACTACGATAAGTTAGCTCTAGAAGTATGGACAGATGGAAGTGTAAGCCCGGATTACGCGGTGGCTTATGCATCTAAGATTTTGAAAGATCAGCTTTCAGTTTTTATTAATTTTGAAGAAGAAAAGGAACCTACAGCTGAAAGCGCAGCTGAAAGTAATGAGAATCCTTTTTTAGATCGCGGAGTGGGTGAATTAGAGCTTTCTGTTCGAAGTGCAAATTGCTTAAAAAATGCAAATATTAAAACTATTCGTGAACTTGTTTCGAAATCAGAACACGAGATGTTGCGAACAAAAAATTTCGGTCGTAAGTCTTTAAACGAGATTAAGGATATTTTGAAAACAATGGGGTTGTATCTTGGAATGAAGGTAGATCCAGTGAGTCCTGTATCTTCAGAGATGGAATCTGAAGAGAATGATGACTCAACAGAAGTAACTCACTAAAGTTTGTTATGAATCATAAAGTTGTTGGAAGAAAATTAGGCCGCACATCCTCTCATAGAAAGGCTATGTTGGGAAATTTAGCGAGTTCCCTTTTTGTTTATGGACGTGTCAAAACTACACTTGAAAAGGCTAAAGAAGTTCGATCTCTTGCTGAGCGTCTTGTGGGCTGGGCAAAGAATGGTTCATTACATTCTAAGCGATTGGCTAGAGGGCACATTAACCAGAAGGCGGCTTTTATTCGACTCTTTAATGAGATTGGTAAGCGATTTGAAACTAGAAACGGTGGTTATACCCGTATCTACAGAGCTGGATGGCGTGCTGGGGATGCAGCTAGGATGGCTTATTTAGAACTATTGGGCGAAGAATTCATTCAAATTAAGAAAGAAAAGCATGAACATAATCATAAAAAACAGGACTTGAAAAGGAAAGAGAAATCATCTGTTAAGATTGCAGAAAAAATTGAGGAAGCCGAAATCGTACATGAAAAAAAGCATGATCAGCAAATGAAATCTGAAGATAAACAAGCTCAGGAGCTTGAAGTGAAGCAACACAAGAAATCTTTATTTCGGCGTGCAACGACAAAGGGCACTGCCAGAAGTGGTAATTCAAAAAAAGGTGTTTCGTAATTGACATCGATATCGTTGATGTTAGTCTCACACTAAGTTTAATTTTCAATTTTAGTTTTTTAATTTAAAGGAGGTTTTTATGTTGAAACGTTTAGCTTTGTTAGTGTTTATGACGTTTGTAGCTGTCATGATGGGATGTTCCAAAAAACAAGTTGGACAAAGTGATGAGGGCCTTCGAACAATTCTTTTTGATTTTGACATGTACAATATTCGAGAAGATGCACGTGGCATTTTAGAGCGAAATGCTCAGTATTTGAAAGATAATTCTAGTGTTGAAATTCAAATTGAAGGTCATTGTGATGAGCGAGGTAGCAATGAATATAATATGGCCTTGGGTCAAAGAAGAGCCAATGCAGCTAAACACTATTTGGTAGGTCTTGGCATTTCCGCAAACCGCCTATCGACTGTGAGCTATGGAGAGGAAAAGCCTGTAGATGAGACATCAACTCCTTCTGCATGGGATAAAAATCGAAGAGCTGAATTTCGAGTTGTCTCTAAATAAGGAACAGTTAAAAGAGTACAGTATTATTGCTTTTTTTGTAAGTTTTTTAGTGATTTCTTGTGCAGGAACCCCGCCCAAAAAAGAATATGCGCAGGCTAAAATGGCTTTGATGGCTGCATCTGAAGCTCAAGCCCAGATTCACGCTCCTGTTGATTTTGATAAGGCAGAACAATATATGAAGCTTTGTGATAGAGCTTTTTATGAAAGAATATTCTCAAAGGCTAGGGAATATGCTTTGCTGGCAAAGCAGTTTGCTGAAGCTGCTGAATTGAAAGCCTTAGAAAAGAAAAAACAAAGTGATTTAACTATTCAGTCCCCATGAAAAAATTTTCCGCCTTCATTTTTTTATTTTTACTGATAAGTTGTGCAGTTTTTAAGAAAAACTCTAATAATGAAGAGTATGAAGAAGCTTCTTCTGTTCCTCCAAAGGTAGAAGATATTGAGCACAGTGAAGATAATTCTGGAACTAATGTTCGGGTTCAGGCACAGCTTGGTGAAATCAATTCTAAGCTCATACATCTGACTGGAGAAATAGAAAATCTTCATCAGGAGATTTCTGATTTCAAAAAAACTCAGAATGATGCTACTGCTTCGCTAGAAGAAAGGATTAAACTTATTGAAATAGA
This sequence comes from Deltaproteobacteria bacterium, assembly GCA_016182335.1. Lineage (GTDB taxonomy): Bacteria > Bdellovibrionota > JACOXK01 > JACOXK01 > JACOXK01 > JACOXK01. Next base: position 4,521 of record JACOXK010000056.1, read on the forward strand.
AATTCAGAAAATGTCTATTTCTGACCAAAGAGAATTAGAAAAATATAAAAATGCTTCTTCTCTTTTTAAGCATGCAAAATCTCAGATAGATCGTGATGACAGAAAAGCAGTATTCGCACTGAGGCGTCTTGTAGAAAAATACCCACATTCGACTCTTGTTGATGATGCTCTTTATTGGCTTGGAGAAATTTATTTTAAAAATCAAGATTATAAAGGAGCTCTCATTGAATTTGATAAGGTGAGAAAAAATTATCCTCAGGGATCTGTATTTGTTCAGGCTGTTTTTAAAGAAGCATTATGTTTTGAAAATTTAGGCGAAGGGGAACAAGCTAAGAATTTGTTTCAATTTCTTATTGCAAACTATCCCAGTCACAACCTTTCGAAAGAATTCAAAAAGCATCTTCAAGAATAATTAGCAAAACTTGTCGAATGTTTTTTTTTTTGAAATACTGAACACGTGAAGGTTCTATTTTTCTATTTGTTTTTATGTGCTTTTTTTTTCACTGCTGCGTGCACAAAAAAAGAAGATAAGATTCCACAAGAAGAGCTCTCCAAAGCATCTTATCCTATCTATAACTGGCAGAATATTCCAGAGTTTTCAAATCAAGAAAAAATTTTAAGCCTTGTTTATACGGGCAATGTGAAAAGTGAATTAGACCCATGTGGGTGACCGTCAAATCCGCTTGGCGGGGTCGCTAGGCATGCACAACAGTTGGAAAATCTTTCCAAAGAGAGCACTAAAACTGTTTTGTTTTTTGATACTGGAGACCTCTTTTTCAAAACGACCCGAATTCCAAACTTTTTAGAAGAACAATACAAATTACAGGCTCAAACTATAGCCAAAGTGTATGGAGTTCTTAATCCCGTTGCAATAACCGTGGGTGAGAAAGACTTTGCAGTGGACCTCAATTTTTTAAAAGACCTGGTTGAAATGAACCATCTTCCAGTTATCGCAAGTAATTTATTCGATGAAAACAACAACCCTATTTTTGAAAAACATAAAATCCATCGCGTAGGAGATTTGTCATTGGGGATATTTGCGCTAGTTAGCGAGACCGCCTTTAAGACTTTGCCAAATTATGAAAAATTAAAAATTCATATTGAAGACCCGATAAAAGCTGCACAGAAAATAGTTTATTATTTAAAGAAAAACAAAAAAGTGAATTACGTCATTCTTCTTTCTCATTTAGGTCTATTTCAAGATAAGTTTTTAGTCGAAAAAGTGCAGGGAATTGATTTTATTTTTGGAGGTCACTCGGAAGACACTCTCCAAACACCTGAAAATTATAAGGGTGCGTTGATTTTTCAGAGCGGATCTAAGGGTTATTACTTGGGTGAACTTGGAATCAAGTTAGAAAGTCCTCAAAAAGATGTAGTTTATGAACACAAGCTTTACGAAATGAATGCGAGTTTGGATCCCGGCGTTGAACAAATCAATCAAATAGTATCTGAATTTAAGGGTCAATTAGAGACGCTTAAAGACCCTACAAAAAAAGTGTTGAGTAGTAAAAAATTTGAAACTCATACCCGCTGTGTTCAGTGTCATACAAAGCAGACAGAAATTTGGAAAAAATCGAACCATGCGTCCGCTTTTCTGTCTCTTTATGCTATGAACCAGCACTTTAATAAAGATTGCGCTGCATGTCATACTGTGGGTTTAGGCCAAGAAGGCGGCTTTTCAAATCTACATCAGGCGACTCTTAAAAAGAATGTATCAGTTTCTCAAGTTGAACTTGTTAATCAAATGTTAATTGATGAAAAAGGTGAAGTTAAAAGTTCAATTCAAAAACTTATCGAGAAACAGATTTTGAAGTTAAGAGAAAACGCGAAGAATGAAAAAGAGGGTGTTGAGCGTGGCAAGCTCAATACTCAGCTAGGAGCCCTCCAAAAAATTCAAGATAGCAAGTCACTTCAGGGTTCCAAACTTGATTTTCGTGAAAATACTGAAATTTACAAAGAGCTTAAAAAATTGTATAGAGGAGCACTTGAGAGACAGGGACTTTCAATCGATTATTGGGGCGTTCAGTGTGAAAATTGTCATGGTGCGCGTGCTGGCCACCTTTTTGAAAAGGCAGTTTTTTCAAAGGTTGTCCCCAGCAATGTTTGTTACTCTTGTCATACGAAATCCCAAAGCCCCCAATTTGATATAAAGAGATACCTACTTGTTGAAGGAAAGCATAAAAAAGGAGAGTTTGATTTCGTCTGTGCCATTGGAAAGCCCTAACTGCAAACCTCTAGTACTTGGAATTGAAACATCATGCGACGAAGCAGCAGCCTCTGTTTATGACGGTATTTCGCATAAAATTCACTCACACATTGTCGCCTCACAGATTGATGTTCATAGGATGTATGGCGGTGTTGTTCCAGAAATTGCATCCAGGGAGCATCTTAAAACCTTACCCTTAGTTATTGATAAGGCATTGAAGCAAGCCTCTATCTGTATTTCACAGATTGGAGCCGTAGCTGTCACAAATAGACCAGGGCTGATCGGAAGTCTCTTGATTGGGCTCTCTTATGCAAAGGGTTTAGCTTACCAGCTTGATATTCCATTCGTAGGTGTGGATCACATTGAAGCTCACAGTATGGCGGCACACCTGGAGCATCACATCAACTACCCTTACATAGCCCTCGTAGTTTCAGGGGGACATACTCAACTTTACTATGTAGAAAGTCTTGGAGAATTCCAACTTATGGGTAAAACTCTTGATGATGCAGCTGGCGAAGCATTTGATAAAGTTGCTAAGTTTTTAAAACTAGGGTTTCCCGGGGGACCCATTATTGATCAATTATCTCGTGAAGGAAATAGACAAGCTATTAATTTTCCAAAGTCTTTTATTAATGAAGATCATTTCCAATTTAGTTTTAGCGGACTTAAAACGGCCGTTACTCGTTATGTCCAATGTCATGGGGAATCAAACTTGGCTGATGTTGTTGCTTCTTTTCAAGAGGCCATTGTCGATGTTCTTCTTGCTAAAACTGTGCGATTGAGCTTACAAAAGAAATGCCCACGTGTAGTTTTGGGTGGGGGGGTTGCTTGCAATTCAAGATTGCGTGAAAAAATGACGCAAGAATGTACAAAGAAAGATATTCAGCTCTTTATTCCGTCTCCCTTACTTTGTTCGGACAATGCTGCTATGATTGCCTATACGGGGTGGCAGTATTTGAAGAGGGGAAAGAGTGATTCATTTGATTTAAATGCTGTTCCTGTTTTGGCACCTGATTCATATCTATGAAGTGGGTTCAATCTCTTAAAACGCAGGCGTTGTATCACTATTATCAATTCGTAAGACTCAATGCCACACCTGAGGAAGTGAGTCGTGGATTAGCCATAGGTGTTTTTGTAGGAATGTTGCCCATTTACGGTGTGCAAATTCTTGCGGCAATATTATTAGCACAAGTTCTTGGCGAAAATAAGTTATCAGCATCTATTGGCACTTTTGTAACGAATCCCCTGACTTCAATTCCTATTTATCTTTTTAACTATAAGGTTGGAAGACTTTTTATTCCAGCTCCAGAGAATGCTACCCTTTTCATTCCCAATGCGGGCATCATGGACCAAATTCGTCACTTGTCAGGTTTGAGCTTCGAATATCTTCTTACTTGGATTTTAGGCTGTATTATCGTTGGTTTTTTTTCTGCAATTTTAACATATTGGCTTTCAAAACCCATTTACATTTACTTGCGTGATCGAGCCAGAATGCATCAGGAGCGCAAGAGTCTTGAGAAACATGCATCCGAAAAAAATTCTGGACCAACTCAAAATTTGTCCGAGTAAAAAGCTAGGACAAAATTTTTTGATCCATGACTCTGATGCTCGAAGAATTGCTGCACTCTGTTATCCTGAGCCTTTGGGCAAAGGGTCGATATTTATTCCTCCTCCTACCATTCTGGAAATTGGCCCTGGTCTTGGAATTGCATCCAAGTTTCTAGCTCAAAAAACATCGGAACTCATTTTAATTGAGAAAGACAAAAGACTGGCTGCTTACTTAGAACTTCAGCTGTCGTTGCGAGAAACTGAGGAATCGATATTTTCTTTCTCTCCTTCAAATAATATTAACATTCTTAATCAAGATTTTTTACAATTCACATTTCCTAGTAAAAAAATCATTGTCGTTGGTAACATTCCCTACAATATCGCTTCGCCCATTTTATTAAAATTAATAGAAAATAAGAAATACTTTTTCAGATGTATTCTCATGCTTCCCCTCGAAATGTCAGAAAAGCTCATGGCAAGCTCTGGTGAACTTTACGGGGTTTTATCTCTTACTGTGCAGCTTGATTTTGAGATTATGAAAGGTTTTAGAGTTAAAGCGTCTGGGTTTTATCCTCAACCTCAAGTTGATTCTATGGTTTTATCGCTTAGTCCAAAGCCTGATATATTGTCGTTGCAACAGAAAGAGGCTTTTTATCAAATCATAAAAAAAGCGTTTCAAAATCGACGCAAAATGCTTCGAAAAATTTTTTCTGATATTCGTGAGTGGGACGCTCTTGGCCTTAATCCAAAATCTCGTCCACAGGACTTGAGTTTACAAGACTACATCCACTGGTCCAAAACTCTTAACCATCCATAACTGAGAAGTCTTACCTATTAGCCACTCTCTTTAGGTTGTCATTCTAAATAAAATAGAGTATAGATTTAATTACTTTTTCCCCTAAGAAACATCAAGGATTTAAAGGGTTTATATGATCTCTCGGTATCAGCGAGAAAGGATGACTGTTCTTTGGAGCGACCAAAAAAAGTACGAAACCTGGTTGCAGGTTGAGCTTGCCATATGTCATGCGCTGGTTCGACAGAAAATTTTATCACCCCATCAGTTTCAGGCTATAAAGAAGAAAGCTTGCTTTAAAGCCCAAGATATTCTTGCTGAAGAAAAAAAATCAAAACACGATGTTGCTGCTTTTGTTACTGTCGTTTCTAAAAAACTAGGCGAAGAAGGGAGATTTTTTCACTATGGAGTGACATCATCGGATATTTTAGACACGTCCTTTGGGTTACTTCTTAAAGAAGCATGTGAGATCCTTCTTAAAGATATCAAAGAGTTACTTCATGTTTTAAAATCGCTTGCCTTTAAACATAAGAAAACTTTGATGGTTGGTAGATCTCATGGCATTCACGCTGAACCCACCACTTTTGGTTTGAAGTGTGCTTTGTGGTTTGCAGAGATGAAGAGAAATGAGGTCCGATTGCTGGATGCAAAATCTCTGATCAGTGTTGGTAAAATTTCTGGAGCAGTAGGAACTTATGCGCATTTACCATCTCAAGTTGAAAAAGATGTGTGTGAAGAGCTTGGTCTTGAACCAGAATCTATTGCAACGCAGGTGATTCAAAGAGATCGCCATGCGCAAGTTTTTACAACTCTTGCCATTCTTGCCAGTTCCATCGAAAAAGTTGCTGTTGAAATTCGTCATCTGCAGAGAACTGAAGTTGCAGAACTCAGTGAATCTTTTTCAAAGGGTCAGAAAGGCTCTTCGAGTATGCCTCATAAGAAGAACCCAATCCTCAGTGAAAATCTTTCAGGCCTTGCAAGACTTGTGAGAAGCTATGCTCAAGCTTCTTTAGAGAATATTGCTTTATGGCATGAGAGAGATATCAGTCATTCTTCTGTTGAAAGAGTGATAGCGCCTGATGCCACAAGTCTCGTAGACTTTATGCTTGTTAGACTTAGCGATCTTCTAAAAAATCTCTATGTCGATCCAAAAAAAATGCTTCAGAATTTAAATCTCACACGAGGCCTTATTTATTCTCAAAAACTCTTGTTAGTTTTGATTCGTAAGGGATTATCCAGAGAAAAAGCCTATGAGGTGGTTCAGAGTTTATCCTTGCAGGCTCACCAAGATCAACAGAACTTTCAAACCCTGATTTCAAAATCCTCTGAAATAAGGTCTCATCTTTCCGATAAAGAAATAAAAAACATTTTTCATCCGCAATCCTATGTTCAAGAAGTTGAAAATACTTTTAAAAAGGTTTTCTCATGAAGGAGGTTTATGATGAACAAAATTTATGAAGGAAAAGCAAAAACAGTTTATGAAACGGAAAATTCTCAAGAATATCTTCTTTATTTTAAAGATGATGCAACTGCCTTTAACAACAAAAAGCACGACATTCTGGAAAACAAGGGCAAGCTTAATAATCGTATCTCTACGTTCATTTTTCAATTATTGGAAAAACAAGGTATGCCTTCTCATTTCATAAAAAATATTTCAGATCGGGAAATGCTTGTAAAAAAAGTAAAAATCATTCCTTTAGAAGTTGTTGTGAGAAACAGAATCGCTGGGTCGTTAGCCAAAAGATATGGTCTGTCAGAAGGTGAAGAACTTAAAAATACTATGGTTGAATTTTATTATAAAAATGATGCACTGGATGATCCCCTGATGACCGAGGATCATATTTACATGATGCGGCTAGCTGCGAACGAGGAAATTCAAGAGATTCGGGAAATGGCGCTAAGAATCAACAAAGTGCTTAAAAATTTTTTTCTTCAGAAAAAAATTCATCTGGTTGATTTTAAAATTGAGTTTGGAAGGACCGAAGATGGACGAATTCTCTTAGCAGATGAAATTTCTCCAGATAGCTGTCGCCTTTGGGATGTCACAACAGGAGAAAAGTTAGACAAAGACCGATTTCGAAGAGATATGGGCCGAGTGACAGAGTCTTATGAAGAAGTTTTCAATAGAATGAGGGAGGCTTGTGTATGAAAGCAAAAATTTATATCACTCTTAAGAATGAAGTTCTCGATCCTCAAGGACAAGCTATTCAAGGTTCTCTTAAAACCCTAGGCTTTGCACAGGTTCTTAATACTCGAGTGGGTAAGTTGATCGAACTTGATTTAAATTTCAAAGAAAAAGAAATAGCACTGGATCAGGT
>JACOXK010000128.1 GCA_016182335.1 Deltaproteobacteria bacterium
CGTTTGTTGACCAATACTTTTTAAAGTATTGGTCAACAAACGACCTGACCCCATTTCACCATTGGGCCAGTACCTATACAAGTTTTTAAAAAGTCGGCCTGAAGAGATTCCAACTTACTTTGAAGTTGCACGCTCGAATTTTTTTCACAAACAAGAACAACATTGGCTCCTGCGTCAATCGTAAAAAATACTTCCAATCCCTCTCTTTGCCATCCTCGCACAAGTCTCAAATATTCTAAGGTTTGATCACTCCAATAAACAATCGGGGGGTGTGAGGCGAGGATTGTTTTATGCATCAGTAAACAATGTTTTTCACTTAAGTCCCCCAGTTTTTTAAAATCCCTCCTTTCAATTACTTCTCTAAAAAGGGGATAAAGTTCCCAAGATTTTCGAACCCATTCCTTAAAGAAGACTGATGTCTGCTGACAATCAATCATAGCTTGGGTTGACGAAGTTTTTTTCCCATCTCTTGAAACTAATAATAAGTAGACATCTAATGGCCATTGGTCTGGGCTTAGAATTTGAGAAACTTTTGGGTCTTCTTTGTCATGCCATTGAACAAATCCACCCAAAAAAGAACGACAAGATGAACCCGAGCCTTGCTTTGAAATTTCAGCAAGTTCTATTGCAGACAAATCAAGCTCAAGAGCTAATGAAGCAGCGTAAGTTACAGAAGCCAATCCGGATGCCGAAGAAGCAAGCCCGGCTGCGGTTGGAAAATTGTTGGTGGATCTAATATGAGCTCTCAAACTTGAATTCTTAAAACTACGCAGTGCATTAAGTACTTTAGAAACTTTTGGGAAGTGAGGAATATCCTTTCCATTCAAAATCAACTGATCTTTTTCAAGATCACTTCTAAAACAAACTTCTGTTTCAGAGCCATAGTGATCTAACGTGATGGAAATACTTGGATGGGTTGCTGTATTTAACTCTTTATCAACTTTGCCCCAATATTTAAGAAGTGCAATATTAGTGGGGGCAAAAACTTTAATTGGTTGATATGACATGAATCCCCCTTTTTTTAAGTCTTGAAGAGAGATATCCAGCCTCTCCTTTTTTTGCAAGGAGAGCAACGGCTCCACCCCCACCTGCTCCACTCACTTTTCCAGCAAGAGCTCCCTCTTTTCTTGCATGCTCCAAGATACTTTCAATACGGGGAGTTGAAAGTTCCAATTTTTTTAAAATTAAATGATTCCAGTTTATAGACTCAGCAACTGATTGTTCATCACCCCCTTCAAGGCAATGACGAAGGGTCGTGCAGATTTCATTCATGGGACCTACAACTTCCATTTCCCATTTTTTGGAAGCATTGGTTCTCATAGACTGAATATGTTCAACCATTTCTTTGCAGTTTTTACGCGGGCCACTATCCACAATGACAAAATCAGAAATTCGAGAAGAAATAAAGGAAAATTCTTGCAGGCTTTTAAAATACAAAGGCCTTTCATGAGCTACAACCGTTATATCCAGACCACTTGAGCGGCCATGAAAAAAAGATTCTATTTTTTGAGCTAACTCCAATTTGCTCTCACGAAATGACAGCTTATTAATATTTTTAAAAGCTCTGGTAATGGCTATAGATAGCGCAGCACTACTTCCAAAACCTTTTTGAATAGGAATACTGGAACGAATACGAATATCTCCTAATGAACCTGATATTTCACAAAAAATATTTTTAAGAGGAAATGCAATGGCAGGGCAATCCCCATTTACAACAACGTGCTCTCCGGCAAGAATAAATTTTCCACACGCCCGCGCTTTTAACTGCCTCGCCACGTCTCTATCTCTCCTCGCGATGACAGGAAATTTTCTTCTTCTTCAAATCTAATATATCTTGAGCCCCTGTTACAAACATAGCAACCCTCAATTCTTGTTTTAATTGTTCTATAAGTTGAATAACAGCCTCTGTAGATTCTGATGCCGCCTGTAAAAAAGGAAGTGCTAGAGCCGCCATGTCAGCCCCTAAAACAATAGATTTTGCAATATCTATACCGTTGCGAATACCTCCAGAAGCAATAATAAGTTTTTGAGGAAATAGTTTACGACAGGCAATAAGACTTTCAATTGTAGGCTGCCCCCAGCTAGCAAACAACTCTCCTAGCTTTCGATTGCAACCTTTTTTTGATCTTAAGCCCTCAATACGCGCCCAACTTGTACCACCCTGTCCTGCAATTTCAATCCCAGCAAGTGAAAGACTCTCTAGTTTTTTTAGAGTGGCTAGTGAAAATCCAGCTCCTACTTCCTTTATAAAAACGGGAACAGGCACTTGAGGTATGATATTTTCTAATTTCTGGGCGAGTCCAGAAAAATCAGTATTACCTTCAGGCTGAATTGCCTCTTGCAACGGGTTTAAATGGAAAATAAAAGCGTCACACTGAGTCAGTTCAATAATCCTTTGAATATGCTTAAGTGTCACACCGTAATTGAGCTGAACAGCGCCAAGGTTACTAAATACTAAGGGGGGTCTCTTTGATAGAGCCTTTGGAATAAAATCGCTCATACAAGATGTTCCTTCTGCCAATGATCTTTGCGATCCAAGTGAAACACCAATCTGGCAAGAAGCTGCGGCTTCAAAGAGGCGGTGATTGATTTCTGCAGCTCGTACAGTACCACCGGTCATAGATCCTATAAGAAGAGGAGCTGACAATTGGATATCTAAGAAAATGCATTTTGTTTGTAAGTTTTCCAGATTAAGTTCCGGTAAGGCATCGTGGTCCAAGTGCCACTGATCAAATGGATTGCCCTCGCAATGACAAGTCTTTGAATAATCAATATTTTCTGTAAGGCAAATATCGATGTGTTGATCTTTTCTACTTTTATGAGTGCCCATGGGAGTGTGCTTTCTAGCACCAACCCGCCAAGTATTCAATCACCCAAGATGGGGTCAGGTCGTTTGACTCTCAAATGAAACTCAATTATGAGTCTGTGTCGAAACACTCAAAATCAAAGCCCCCAATGGAGTTTTTATGTCTTTCATAAAGAAAATCTTGGTTCATTCGTTTCTCATTTTTTCTTTCTTTCTGTCCAATACACTGCATGCTCACCTGATCTTAAAAGGCCCTGATAATGAAATATTTCATTTTTCTTATGATTCATTCGCTGACGTTATAACTGTTAGTCAATTATCCGACGACCCTCTTCTTGTTAGCAATGATAATCAACCAATAATAGATGAGTTTAGAATAGATGAGTTTAGAAAAATCGAACTTCAGAGAGCTCAATTTGAGGAAAAGTTGGACCTTCTCTTGAAGAAGTATCCAGTAACAAATGCACCTCAATTTGTTCTAAAATACCAAAAACTTCTAAAATCAAACAATCCTGAAAACCTGGCACACAATGATGAGTATATAAGATTGAATGCACTTATTATTGGCGTTCGTAACGAAATTCAAAATATTATTTTGGATAATAGTCAGTTTGTTCGTTATGATCCTGATCACACATGGAAAGCAACGCTTCTTCAGGGTCTTGTTGTTGAACAAGTATTCCATGAAAAGCTCACTGATTACGGTGATAAAACTCTTAGAATAGGTGATCCCATTTTTGCCTTACCCAGCGGAAAAGTACTTTATTATTTATCTTATCCAATTCCAAATCCAAATGAACTACCCGAATCTCATAATGAAAGGTTGAAAGATGAATCGCCAAGCTCACAGACTGACACTCAAGACACTCTTTTTGAGAAAGTACAATCAACACACATTGACGATAATGGATTGTGGATCCTAGATCCTGCTACAAAAAATAGAAAACTACTGGCACAGTTTAACGAAAAAGGAAGCCCCATATCTACAGGAACTTTATTACCTCTTTCTGATGGTAAATTTGTCATTGCTACTTATTGTACGGAAGACTTTGAGAAAGAGGACTCTCATTCTGTTCTATGGATGATCGATCCAAAAACAGCACATAAAGAAAAACTTCATAGTTTCGGTGAAACCCATCAGAAAGTTGAAGTACATGAACTTGCTCTATTGCCAACTGAGGATATTGTCTACCTTTCATATCAAGATGGAAGGAAAAAGGACGACAGTTATTATATAAAATATTTTTTATGGAAGATAGACCCCCATACCAAAAAAAAGGAGCTATTGCATGAGTTTAAGGATGGTAAGAATTATGGAGTTGTCACTAATCTCATAAGTCATCCAGATGGATATGTACTGTTTATGAAACAATCTTCAGTTTCCGTTTGCTTTGATTTGTACATATTTGATTTGTATACAAAAGTATTAATTCAGCTGACCCATTTTGCAGACTCAGCATATGGGGTAAACAACGAGAACGGAGCTACTATCATTCCAGATAGTCGTATCAGTTTTGAGGTGGGAAATATTAAGATCTCCCCAGGCTGCGCAGAAATAGTTTATGAACCATGGATTATGGATGTTGACACGTTCCATTTGAATAAGTTTCCAAAAAGTTTCGAATTAGAACCCATAGGATTTAAAATTATGAGAGAAAAATATATCAACCAATATATACGCGTAGATCATCTTACCCAACTCCCTGATGGAAGTATTGTGTATTTAAAAGAAGGTGATTTGTGGAGAGCACAACTTGTTAAATCTGATTATTTTTTGTGGCAATGAACGCAGTTGATATCAAAGAACTCTCGCACGTTTACACGAACTCAAAAGTGCTGCATTCTTTGAGCTTTCAAGTTTCACAAAGCGAAATTTTTGGAATCTTGGGGCCTAACGGTAGTGGCAAATCAACTCTTTTAAAAATTCTCGCTACTCTTCTTCATCCAACCTATGCGACTCATGTTCTTATTTTTGGGGAAGAACTTCGAACTGCAATGCAAAAAACTCGACAAAAAATGGGTGTTGTCTTTCAAAAACCAAGCCTCGATAAGAAATTAAGTGTTTTTGAAAACCTCAAATTTCAGGGAATGATCTACGGATTTTCGGGGAATACACTTCTCAATAAAATACACAAACTTTTAGACGCGTTTGATTTGAAGGATAGGTCAGACGATCTTGTTGAAGAGCTCTCAGGTGGCCTACAGCGCCGTGTAGAAATTGCAAAGGCCCTTATTCATAGCCCAAAACTTCTATTGTTAGATGAGCCAACAACTGGGCTTGATCCAAGTATCAGAAAAGACTTGTGGAAATACCTTAAGCTTCTCAAAGAGAGCGATGTCACATGCCTGATTTCAACCCACATCATGGAAGATGCAGACCAATGCGATGAACTCTTGATTTTAGATCAAGGGCATCTGCTTGCCCTCAATACCCCTCACAATTTGAAAAAGTCTCATGAGCATAATGTTTTGATTCTGCAAACCTCTGACGCAGACAACATTGCCCTTTTCATTCGAGACAAATTTGATCTCAAACCTACTTTTATAGATTCTTATCTTCATATAGAAACAAAAGAGGCAGAGAATGTGTTAACGACGGTTTTAGAAGCTTTTCCAAATAAACTTTCAATGGCGCGAATTTCAGAGTACTCCCTAGAAGATGTATTCGTAAGATTGACGGGACACCGATGGAAAACATGAAACAGTACCTCTTACCCGTTTACTCTCTGTGGCTTCGAGAAATTGTAAGATTCTTGCGTCAGAGAAAACGCGTTGTTTCAGCCCTTGGGCAACCCCTTATTTTCTGGGCACTTTTAGGGTTTGGTTTTCAATCTACTTTTGTCTACCCCAACCAGCAGGCCTCTATCTCATATCTCAAATATTTTTTTCCTGGAATTATTGCTTTAGTTGTTTTGTTTACAGCTATTTTTTCAAGCTTCTCTTTGATTGAAGATAAAAATGAGGGCTATTTACAAGGAGTTTTTGTAAGCCCTATCACACGATTAGGGCTTGTCCTTGGAAAAGTTTTAGGGGGCGCTACTTTAGCAACTTTCCAAGCCTGTCTTTTTCTCATTTTGGCTCCCCTTGTTGGATTTTCTCTGACTCTTTTGAGTGTGCTTCTTTTTATTGTTTTAAGTTTTCTTATTTCGATATTACTGACAGCTTTTGGATATTGTCTTGCCTGGAAAATGGACTCTTCCCAAGGATTTCATGCCGTGATGATGCTTATTCTCATGCCTTTGTGGTTTCTTTCTGGAGCCTTTTTTCCGCAAACAAATCTTCCCTGGCTCTTAAAAGTAGTGATGACATTGAACCCCATGACTTATGTTGTTGCCATCATTCGAAGAGTTTTGCACTGGAAAGAAATGTATCTTCTCGTAGATACACCAAGCTTAGCGCTTAGTTTTTTAGTTATTCTTGTTTTCTTGGGCGTTACCAGCTATTTAGCCTGGAGACAGACGAACAGATCCTTCGGCTAGCGCCTCAGGATGACAGAAGCTGGCCTCAGGATGACGGGAGATCTATTCATGAATTTAGATTGGATTCATTTTTATAGTGGAGCGGTTCTGCTTCTTATCTTGGTTGGGATATCTCAAAAAAGAACCCCAAAACGACACATTCCCATTATGATATCTTGTTTTGTCTTGGATTTGGCTTCTGTTCTTTACCTTGAATTCACTCGTGATGCCGTTTTTGAAGCCTATAGGCGAGCCCCTGAAAGCATTATGCAAATCCATTTGTTTTTTGCCATCACAACTTTAGTAGGTTATTTCGTAGCATTACCGACTGGAATTTTATTATTCAAAGGCCGCAAGCATCTTCGAAAATTTCATAAATGGAACGCTATGGTTTTTTTGATCGTACGCTGTGGAGTTTTCATTACAAGCTTTTGGGTTCATTCAAAAGTTTAAGAAAACTGTTTTTTCATGTCAGCCTACTTCCACTTCAATTATGATGCATCGCTAGAACCTTTGAAAAATATGATAGTAGGAGTGCATTAATCAGATAAATGGCGCCGCTGCGATTCCGTCCAAGATGTCATACGTTGGCTCTGGTGGGATTCTTTAACATCTACTCATTCTCATCTGAACCCTCACAGAGTGGAGCGAAAAAATCAAGTCAGATAGACTAACCCTAAAGTTCTCGTATTTATTAGAATAACTACTGTGAACTCCTAAAGATTGATTCGTGACCAGCGGTGTAAGCTGAGATTGAGCGAGCCATGCATTCAGGAGTTGTGCCGTGGAGTTATTAGCTATATTATGACTTGCTAATTGATCAATATTTTTTCTGGCGCGATCATATTTTGCTAAAAGATTAGAACATGCAGTTGAATTTATAGTGCCCACCAGATCTGACCGGTTTAATTTGAAATAAAAAAAGAAAAGCCTTACTCCTCTTGTCCTTCCGTCCTGGAAGGCATAGATAAG
>JACOXK010000129.1 GCA_016182335.1 Deltaproteobacteria bacterium
AACTTAAAAAAGCTTTTAAAAAGAAATCTGTTTTAAAAGGGGATTCTTTTGAAGTTGAATCAGGCCACATTGTAGGTCTTTTAGGGCCTAATGGTGCTGGTAAAACAACAAGTTTTAATATTATGGTAGGAATTATAAGAGCCAATGAGGGTTCTATTTATTTAGACAAAGAAGATATTTCAACACTTCCTTTATATAAAAGAGCTCGTTTAGGTATTAGTTATCTTCCCCAAGAGAAATCAGTTTTTCGTAACCTTACCGTTTTTGAAAATATTCTCGCTGTTTTAGAATATTTAGAAGAAGATCCTTATGAAAGGAGAAGAAAAACACTGGATGTTTTAGAACAACTTAAGATTTCTCATCTTTCAGAACAAAAAGCATTTACTTTATCAGGTGGGGAAACAAGAAGGGTTGAGATTGCACGAGCTTTAGTAACAACACCTAGTTTTATGCTTCTTGATGAACCTTTTTCAGGTGTGGATCCACTGGCCGTTTCCGATTTACAAAAAATTATTGTGGAAGAACTTAAACCGAGAGGCATTGGTATTCTTATTACAGATCATAGCGTGAGGGAAACTTTAACAATATGTGACAGTGCTTATATTTTGAGCGATGGTCTTATCCAAGAAAAAGGCACAAGTGAAGAGTTAGTGAATAGCCCGCGAGCTAGAAAATATTATTTGGGTGAAAATTTTCAACTCTAAGGTGGTAGATATTTAATGGCTAATTTAAAACAAACATTAAAATTTTCTCAGCAACTTGTGATGACGCCACAGTTGCAGCAAGCGATTAAACTTCTTCAATTGTCTCGTTTAGAACTTGAAGAGCTTGTTACCGCAGAGCTTACAGAAAATCCTCTTCTTGAGGAAGAGACTGAAACCCTTGAAGGACGTGAAAAACAAGAAGCACTTGAAAAAAAAGAAGAAAAAATTGTCGAAGGTGAAGATAGTTTTGACTGGCAGTCCTATGTTGAAAGTTATAATGTCTCATCATCGCCAGGCTCAGCCATAAAGCCCGCCCTTGATGAAGCTCCGATTTACGAAAACATTTCTTCAAAGAAAGATACACTCACCGATCACCTCATATGGCAACTGAAACTTTCTGATCTTAATGAAGAAGAGCAGAATATCGGTGCTTACATTATTGGAAACCTAAATGATGATGGTTACCTCACTATGAATATTGATGAAATCATAGAAAAAGAAGGATGGGAGAGATCCCACATTGAAAAAGTTTTGAAAAAAATTCAGACTTTCGATCCCGTAGGGGTCGCATCTTTGAATCTTCAGGATTGTCTTTTAGTTCAAGTTGAATACTTCGAGATTCAGGATCCGCTGATTCGCTCTATTATTCAAAATCATTTGAATGATCTACAAAACAGAAATTTTTCTGCCATTGCTAAAGCGCTCAAAGTGTCTTTAGAAAATGTTGTCGATGCAATAAAAATTATTCATGAACTTGAACCAAAACCCGGCCGCTCTTTTTCAACCTATGAGGCCCATTACATTACTCCTGACGTTTATATCTATAAGATCGGCGATGACTACGTAATTGTTCTGAATGAAGATGGTTTACCCAAACTTAAAATCAGCGCATTTTATAAAAATCTTTTAAAGACAAAGGATGCTTCAACGCTGACAAAAGATTACATTCAGGACAAGCTGCGTTCAGCTGTTTGGCTCATTCGAAGCATTCATCAACGTCAGAGAACCATTTATAAAGTCACCGAAAGTATCGTTAAATTTCAAAGGGAGTTTTTTGATAAGGGTTTGCGCTTTCTAAAACCCATGGTCTTGCGTGACGTGGCTGGCGACATTGGAATGCACGAATCTACAGTGAGCCGTGTGACAACAAATAAATTTGTTCATACACCTCGCGGTATTTTTGAATTGAAGTACTTTTTTAATACAAGTGTCAGCCGTAGTGAAGGGGAAGATATTGCGGCTGAAAGTGTTAAGCATATTTTGAAAGAAATGGTAGATCAAGAAGACCCAAAAAGGCCTTATTCAGATCAAAAACTTGTCGAACTTTTAAAATCAAAAAACATCAATATCGCGCGAAGAACGATTGCAAAATATCGTGACATGCTGGGCATTCTTCCATCATCAAGACGTAAAAAGATGTATTAACTGCGAAAGGGGGTGGTATGGCTTTAGAAATGACAATCGCTTTTAAAAATTGTGAACCGGCTGAGGGTTTACGAGATTATGTTGAAAAGAAAATTCTTCATGCTACAGAGGATTTACATAGTTTGCGTGAGGCGCAAGTGACTTTTAAAGTAGAGGGGTTCAGACAAAAAGTTGATGTTACAATATATGGAAATAATATTCAATTTTTCGCTGAGGGCGAATCTAACGATATGTATGCTTCTGTAGATTTGATGCATCATAAATTGGATTCACAACTTCACAAATATAAAGAAAAGATGAAAGATCACAAAAAATTTGAACAAACTCACGAGGGAGAGTTGCGATATGCTAAAAATCTCTTTGATGAAAAAAGGTTACAGATTTTGAGAAAAAAAGAAGGACATAAGAAATAAGATTGCCACGGCCCTGTTGGGTCTCGCAAGGACAAGTTGAAATAGCTCTCAGGATGACACGAAAATGGTACATCGAATTATTGTCGTTACAGGCGTTTCTGGCTCTGGGAAAACAACCACTATTAAGTCCCTCGAAGATTTAGGATATTTTTGCGTTGATAACCTCCCCCAAGAATTTTTCCTTAAATTTCTAGAACTTGCTGAACAAAAAAACATTAACGTTGCGCTGGGCGTTGACATTCGAAGTCAATACAAGGAGGGAGATTTTGTTAAGGACCTTACATCCCTGAAAGGACGTGTTGAAGTTTTGTTTTTAGAATCACAAAAAGAAATTCTGGTGCGACGTTTTGCAGAAACGCGCAGGAAACATCCTGTTCGTGGTGTTAAATCAATTCAAGAAGGAATCGAAAAAGAATTAAAATGGGTCGAAGGGCTGCGCTTATTGGCAACAGATATTATTGATACCTCTCGTATTAATATTCATGAACTTCGCAACCTGATTCAAAAAAAATATGGGGTGGACGAGGCTGAAGAAAAGAAGATTAAAGTACAGATTATTTCTTTTAGCTATCGTTACGGGATTCCACTCGAGGCTGATATTTTGATAGATACGAGATGTTTACCCAATCCTCATTATGTTCCGCAGCTTCAGCCTCTCATTGGAAACAATGAGAAGATAAAAAATTTTTTTAAAAAAGAAAAAGAAGTTAAGGCTTTTATAGAGCAATATCAAAAACTCTTTGAAATGACCCTTCCTCTCTATGAAAAAGAGGGGCGTACCTATCTCACAATAGCGGTAGGGTGCACGGGCGGTAGACATCGATCAGTATACATTGCATCGGTTCTTTCTGAGTTTTTTCAGAGGAAGGGCTTAGATGTGCAATTAAGCGATCGCGATTCACATAGGGTTTAGTTACTCAAGTGAGTGGTATGAGGTAAGCTAACATAAGTTAAGTATATTTTCCGCACGTACTAGCATTTCACATCGAATTCCTGTAAAAATCCATGTGTTTTAAAGCTTGTGAAGTGCCTTATCAGATTGCTTTTATGCTCTGTTTATATCTGCAATCTACTGTTTGCGGATAACTCGCCGAGTATTGCCCAATTTCTTCAAGAATATTATGGAATGACGGTTGAGATAGGTGATGACTCTGATTTGGTGACAGGTCGCCTCGGCTTCCTTGTTGCCGAATTTAAAAGATTGCCTGAATTAGAAATTTCAAAATCGCACGAAGTTTATGATCTAACATTTCAATTTCGAGGGAGTGTACTTTTTCGCATGCGCGGAGAAAAAGCTCATGGACAAGACTATCGAATTTATGATTTTGAAGTTTCTAATCCACTCTTATTCGAAGGGTTATTGTTCAAGTACATAAGATATTTTTCTGGTCAAAACTTCACATCCTTTCATCAAGACCTGATTCGTTATCTTCGTACACAAGGAGAGTTGAGATTTATTCAGTGTACAACCTCACCATCAGGTATTTATGGAGAGCCCCTCATGTTTGAAATTGGTATAAGACGGGGTAGTGATCCCAAAGGACTCATTCAGGCTGTAGGTGTATTGCTCGAAAATAACTGTAATCATCTTATTATCCGAAATGTAAGAGAGGCCTTTGTACTCAATAATAGACCTTTTGAAGTTTCTGTAGAAGAACTAGAGGCCTATTTTAGAAATCCTGCTTCTATAGAAGGTCGACGATGGTCTGTGCTTCCAAAAGCAAGGATTTCCTTCTCGGGAGAAACGGGATATCTCTCTTTACTGGGTTTTTCAGGCATTACCTACGCTGACGTTTTGTCCCCTGATGATAATATTCTCCTAGGTTATAATGACAGGTATCGTGATGAAAAGAGTGTATCCACAGGTCATTCTGACACAGGAGCGATGGGAATTATTGAACCACAAGGGGAATTGTCACCAAAAAAGGAGCAGGGAATGCTTCCTCTTGATGCGGGGGCCTGTATTTTAAATCCAAAACTAAGGGAGTCAATAACTGCAACCTACCCATCGAGACGATGTGGCAAGCTTGCACGAGGTCGAAGTAGTGCTAGTGTTCGCCCAAGATGAATTTCTTGACTTTAAAATAGACTGATAATAACTTCTTTAAAATAATTCATACAAAAGGAGGCACATTGTATAATAACTTATTTACGTCAGAATCTGTGACAGAGGGCCATCCAGATAAAATGGCTGACCAAATTTCGGATGCCGTGCTGGATCATCTCGTTGCTGCTGATAAATATTCACGAGTTGCTTGTGAAACTCTCGTGACGACAGGGCTTGCTATTTTAGCTGGAGAAATCACATCTAAGTCGCCTATCGATTTTGTAGATATCGTTCGAAATACGATTCAGGATATTGGTTATACAAGTTCTGAAATGGGCTTTGATTATAAAACTTGTTCCGTCATTACATCATTAGATAAACAATCTCCCGACATTGCGTTAGGAGTTGATGAAAAGAAAGGGCATGAGCAGGGCGCTGGTGATCAGGGCATTATGTTTGGTTTTGCGTGCAATGAAACAGAAGAACTCATGCCGATGTCGATTCACTTCGCGCATGAGCTGACACGTGCTCTGACAAAGGCCAGAAAATCTAAGAAGCTTTCTTTTCTGCGCCCTGATGGAAAATCTCAAGTTACAGTTGAGTACAAAAATGGGAAACCAGTGCGTGTTCATACGGTGGTTGTTTCAACACAGCACTCGCCTGATGTGTCTCAGAAAGAATTGAAAGAAGCCATTATTGAGGATGTCATTAGAAAAACAATTCCAGCCCAACTTTTAGATTCTAAAACTTTGTTTCATATTAATCCTACTGGGAGATTTGTTGTGGGTGGCCCACAAGGGGATTGTGGACTTACAGGTCGTAAAATCATTGTGGATACCTACGGTGGTCATGGAAGTCATGGTGGTGGGGCTTTTTCAGGCAAAGACCCTTCTAAAGTGGACCGTAGTGCTGCTTATATGGCGCGTTATGTTGCCAAAAATATCGTAGCTTCTGGTTTGGCTTCCAAGTGTCAGGTGCAGCTTGCATATGCTATTGGTGTTGCAGATCCAGTCTCTATTTTAGTGGATGATTTTGGAACTGGAAAAGTAAATAGCG
This sequence comes from Deltaproteobacteria bacterium, assembly GCA_016182335.1. Lineage (GTDB taxonomy): Bacteria > Bdellovibrionota > JACOXK01 > JACOXK01 > JACOXK01 > JACOXK01. The sequence goes on from JACOXK010000129.1 coordinate 5,646, forward strand.
AAAAAATTGCAACTGCTGTTAGAGAAGTCGTAAGCCTTAAGCCCAAAGATATCATTTCTCACCTCAATTTATTAAGGCCTATTTTTAAAAAGACAGCGGCTTATGGGCATTTTGGTCGCAAAGAGCCTGAGTTTACTTGGGAAAAAACAGATCTTAAAAAAGACCTACTTGATGTAGTTGAAAAATTATCATGAAAGAAAAAACACAACATCACGTTAAGGACCTATCTTTAGCAAAACTTGGAAAACAAAGAATTGAATGGGCAGAGTCTTCTATGCCCGTACTTCTAAACATTCAAAAACGGTTTACAAAAGAAAAACCTCTTGCTGGCCAAACTATTGCAGCTTGTTTGCATGTTACTGCTGAAACTGCAAATCTCGCTATTACTTTGAAAGAGGGCGGTGCCCATGTCTATCTCTGTGCATCAAATCCCTTAAGTACTCAAGACGACGTAGCAGCTTCTCTTGTTCAGGATTACGGAATTAATTGTTTTGCTATCAAGGGTGAAGATCACGATACGTATTATCAGCATATTAATACTGTTTTAAATGCAAAACCAGGGTTTACTATGGATGATGGTGCAGACCTTGTTTCTATTGTTCATACAAAGAAAAAAAATTGCTTAAACGCCATTTTGGGGGGAACAGAAGAGACAACAACTGGAGTCATTCGTTTGAAAAGCATGGCTGCTGAAAGAGTTTTGCAATATCCTATTATTGCTGTGAATGATGCACAGACAAAACATCTTTTTGATAATAGGTATGGTACGGGTCAGAGCACGATAGACGGCATTATTCGAGCGACCAATCGATTGCTTGCTGGTTCTGTTTTCGTTGTTTGTGGCTATGGCTGGTGTGGGCGTGGGCTTGCTATGCGAGCTCGAGGGATGGGGGCCAGTGTCATCATTACGGAAGTAGATTCTATTAAAGCCTTGGAAGCCGCTATGGACGGTTTCGAAGTTATGCCGCTTCTCAAAGCTGCACCCATCGGAGATTTTTTCTGTACGGTGACAGGAGATTGCCAAGTCATTGGAAAAAAACATTTTGAAGTCATGAAAGATGGCGCTATCGTTGCCAATTCTGGACACTTTAACGTGGAGCTTGATCTTGAAGTATTAGAGAAAATGTCAAGTTCCAAAAGAAATGTAAAACCTTTCGTTGATGAATATAAAGTGGCTTCCAAGCGCATTTATGTTTTAGGTGAGGGACGACTTATTAATTTAGCAGCTGCTGAAGGGCATCCAGCTAGTGTCATGGATATGAGTTTTGCCAATCAATCATTGGGTTTGGAATACATGATGCTCCATCATAATGAACTTAAAAAAGATGTTTATCCAGTTCCTCAACATTTAGATCAAGAAATCGCTCGTTTAAAACTTGCTTCGATGAATATTCATATTGATGAATTGAGTGCAGCTCAAAAAAAATATCTTTCTTCGTGGGACCAAGGGACTTGACCAGAAAAAGTATTCGTGTTTTGATTCCTCTGTGAATGTCGTTGTTGTTGTGGTCTCCACA
>JACOXK010000130.1 GCA_016182335.1 Deltaproteobacteria bacterium
ATATTCGTCAACTAACTGTTGCTGCGGCTCTTCTCATCTACTTCAAAAAAAGTAAATGGCTGTAATCATTTCTATGACTGCTAGAATTCCTTGTGTTAAACTCGAGCTATGAAAATTCGGGTTTTAGGATGTCACGGGGGGTCGCTCCCAGGCTTTTCACCCGTGAGCCTTCTAATCGATGAAAAGATTTCTCTTGATGCTGGAACTTTAACGTCTGTTCTTTCATTTCAGGAACAACTTAAAATCTCCTCTGTCCTCCTAACTCATCCCCACTTAGACCACTTTCATGAGCTTGCGTTTCTCATAGATAATCGCAAAGTAGAGAATGTACTAAGTAAAACTGTCACCGTTTATAGTACGCAAAACATTCTTCAATACATACATAGCCATATTTTCAATGATATTATTTGGCCAGATTATACAAAAAAGCCAGCCCCCGCTCTCTTGGAGCTTTACCCCATTGAAGAGGGTTGCTCTTTTTCAATTGAAGATTATCAAATCGAAGCCGTAAGAGTGGAGCATGCTATAGAAGCCGTAGGATTCATCGTAAGAGGGCAAAAGGGGACTTGTGTTTTTAGTGGGGATACGAAAGCTACGGAAAAACTATGGCGCAGAGCCCAAACTTATTCTGATCTCAAAGCCGTTTTCCTAGAGCTTTCTTATTCGGAAAGAAAAAGTGAATGGACAAAAACCGCTAAACATCACAGTGTTTCAACTTTTGTTGAGGAATTAAAAAAAATACCAGAAGGTGTTGATGTTTATGCCTATCACCTCAAACCCCAATTTTATGAAGAAATTAAAAAAGAATTATTGGCCTATCGCTTTAAAAATGTTCAAATCATCCAAAAGGGAGAAGTTCTGATTATTTAAAATGAAAAAATTACTTTCCCCCACAGTGCCCAAGATCGTTATTATTTTTACGTGTTTTATTTTAATATTAGCTCTGACTCGCCATTTTTATCCAAATGCGATTTCAGCGCTTAGCTTTCTGGAATATAAAATCTTCGATTTTAAATTCCAGGCTCGAGGATCACAAAAACCGGATCCTCGCATTGTGATCTTAGCTCTGGATGATGAGTCTCTTTCTTATTATGGGGGGTGGAAACGAAGTAGAGATTATATTGCAAAAGCTTTAGAAAAGTTACAGTCTTCTGGGCCGCTGGCTGTAGGAATTGATGTTGTTTTTTCTGACCGAGAAGAAAACCCAACTATTGATTTAAAACTGATTCGCAGCATTGAGAAATTAAAGAATGTTGTTCTTGGGTATTTTTTTTACAATCGAAAAGTTCATGATGAGTCTGCAACTCTTTCTTCTCCTATTCAGCATGTCATTCAAACCCAATGGGCAACACTCAATACAATTCCTCATGCTCAAAGTATAGAGACGAATTTTGGTCCTATTGGGAAATCCACCCCTCATGGTGGTTTTTTTGATGTCGAAAAAGATGAGGATGGAAGCGTTCGTCGTGTTCATCTTGTTTCCAAATACCAAAACCAAGTTTATCCATTTTTTGCTTTGAAATTAGCCTCAGTAGTTTTAGGAAAAAACATTGGAGTTCATGTTGGGCCACTAGGCGTTTCCTCTGTGACCGTAGGAGACCAAAGAATTCGAACGGACCATCAAGGAAGGCTTACGATCAATTATAGGGGGGGTGCTAACTTTTACCCTAGAATAAGTGTGCGAGATCTTCTTGAAGGAAAAACTGCCTCTGATAGTTTAAAAGATAAGATTATTCTCGTAGGTGTTACTGCAAAGGCCCTATTTGACGAGCGTCCAACTCCTTTTTCAAAAAGTGTCGCAGGTGTAGAAATTCATGCCAATATTTTGGATAATATTCTCAACAATAATTACTTCCAAAAGAAAGAAAGTTTCATTTTCTATCAATTTTTGATTATTCTTTTTGTGGCTCTCTTTTTGGGGTGGGTCCTCACTTATTCCAGATTGCGTTTAGGAAGTATTGTCACACTTCTTTTTACTTTTGGTGTTTATTTTCTGGACCGAATTTTCTTCTTTGGAAAGGGATTGTGGATTGAAACAGGGCTTGTGTATATTCAGATTTATCTGATTTTCATCAATGCTCTTCTTTATCGGTATTTTGCACAGGAGAAACTAGCACGACAAATCCGAAAAGCGTTTGAGCATTATTTAGCTCCTCAGCTTGTAGAAGAATTAGTTCGTGACCCTTCCAAGTTAAAACTGAGTGGCGAAAAAAAGGTTTTAACTGTTCTCTTTGCTGACATTCGTGATTTTACAAGGCTTTCTGAAAAACTAGAGTCTTCATTGCTAACAAAAATGGTCAATGAGTATTTGACCCGAATGACCGACGTCGTTTTTAAATATCAGGGAATGATCGATAAATACATGGGAGATGCGCTCATGGCTATTTTTGGTGCCCCTGTGCCATTTGAAGATCACGCAGACAAGGCTGTCGAAACAGGACTCAATATGTTGAAAGCTCTGAATCAATTGAATCATGAGTGGAAGCAAAGAAGGCTTCCATCTCTTCACATAGGCATTGGAATTCACACAGGGAACGTGCTTGTGGGGAATATGGGAAGCTCTGCTGTTTTTGACTATACGGTCGTTGGAGATTCTGTGAACCTGACTTCTCGGCTTGAGAAAGCAACGAAGCATTTTAAAAAATCACTTTTGATCTCCGAACATACAAAAATGAAATTACCTGCAGATAAATACATTGTCAGACGTCTTGATAAAGTTATATTTCGAGGGGTGACCCATGCTGTTGCTGTTTATGAGGTTTTAGGCTTAAAGGAGGAGGTGCTTTCACATCACAGGGATTTCGTTGAGCATTATGAAAAGGCTCTGGACCACTTTCAGCATCGTCAATTTGAAGAAGCTTTGATTTATGCCAAAAGGGCAGAGGATAAAAAGCCTGGAGATTATCCTACTGAGGTACTTATGAAGAAATGTGAAGATTACCTTTTGCACCCACCCACCGGTGTGTGGAATCCAATTACACAAATTGCTTAAATTCTTGGTTTTTAACCGGTTTTCTTGAGTGTTAAATGCCCTTTCTGATGGTAAACGGTGTATTTGTTTCTTCCGGCATTTTTAGACTCGTACAAAGCCTGGTCGACATCATGAAGAAGTTTTTCAAAGGAAGGCTCTTTAGTTTTATCGTAGCTCACAACTCCCAAACTAATTGTAGTTTTAAGAGAATTTCCCTCTAAGGTAAATGTCATGAGTTCGACGGCTTTGCGAATTTTTTCAGCCATGAGGCGTGCTTTTGTAACGTTGGTTTCTGGCAGGGCTATGATAAATTCCTCGCCACCAATGCGCGCAAAAATATCGGCCCTGCGAATAATACTTTTAACTGCGGATGTTATTTCTTTCAGAATAAAATCACCAGCTCTGTGTCCATACGAATCATTGATATTTTTAAAATGGTCCAGATCAAACATAACAAGGGAAAGGTCTGTATGATAACGCTTGACTCTGGCAAACTCATTCTCTGCCCAAACTTGAAAATATCTCTTATCAAAAATACCGGTGAGTCCATCATAAATCGCTAAGTGATAAAGGTGCGCATTTTCTAGAGCAACAGCAATTTGGTTGCCGTAACTCGTAAAAATGAGAAGGTCTTCATCGTTAAAATCGCTTCCATCCATTTTATTCAAAGCTTCTAAAACCCCAGTTACTTTACCTTTTACTTTTAAGGGAACAGCTAAAATCGCTTTTGTTTTAAATTTTGTGAACTCATCAACTTTCTTTGCAAAATGGGTGCTTTTGGAAACGTCGTTGACAATCATGGGCAACCCTGTTTGTGCCACCTGACCTGCAATACCTTCTCCCATGTGGAGGCGAACTTCCTTAACTTTTTTGCTTCCGCCTTCTGCTTTTGAGAAATACAAATCCCCTTTTTCAGGATCCAGCAGCATAATCGATGAGGCCTCAACTTCCATTACCTGCTTGATGGATCTTAAAATAATATCCAAAAGAACGTCGGTGTCTAAAGTTGAGTTAATGAGACTTAGGGTATCAAGGGCACAAAGCAGTTTTTTTTCTGTCGACATAAAGGCCTCCTAAAAATAACAAAGGCAAAAGTAAAATCAAAAAGTTTCCGATGTTATTCATCTTATCGGCAGGAGTTGTCATTCCTGAAACTCCAGCACAAAATCCTTTGGTTTGCCCACCAAAATCATTGTCTAATGAATCTACTATATTCACAACGATAACGGCTGGGTCAGAGGATTCCATGTTAACCGAGCTTGCTGAAAGAGGGTTCCACGATGAAGCAACAAAAGTTTCACCTTTGGAGATAGCCGGATTCCCTGCCTCATCCCATACTGAAAATCGCAACTCGGCAGATTCATTTACAGGCCCTGTTACTTTCAGATAATAACCGTCGGAACCTTTATTAATTATAGCATAAACACTGGAATTGCTTGATTGTACATCTGGTAAACGTTGTGCCGGTAACACACCTGAAATTCGTTGAACAACTTGTCCCCCTAAAAGAACCCCTCCTCCATCGACAGAATCGTCAGTAAAAAAACCAAGGTTGGTGAGGTTGATTTCTTGGTTATTTAAAAGATTAAGCACAATTTGATGTGAAGAATTTCGGATGATGGGAGGGTCATTGACAGGTTCGATCGAAAATTCAATTTGTCTGTAACTTATGTGACCATTTTGAGAACAACTTAGAAAAGCCTTTGTAAAACCTGCAACTTCTGGTTGAGGTTGAAAGACTAACGATGATTTATTTTTTACAATATCATAGAGAAGGGTTCGATTGATGGACGATGGAATAATATCGCATTGGCCTGATTGCGAAAAATCAAGTTCGAGAGCTTCGTCTTCTAGCAAAGTGCATTGCATAGGTAGAAGCGGACTGCTTGGCGTCTGGCACACTGCGTTTTTGCTTAAGATTTTTGGAGATGCAATGTCATTTTTTTTAAAGCCAGACTTTTTGTGAAGAATGAGAATATAAAAAGGGGAGTGTGCAACCCCGTCCGAAGAGCTACCTGGAAAATCAAACGCAGAAAGAGTTTTTTCAGCCTCTACTTCCAAGACTTGTGTGCCGGATTCTATTTTTCCAATCTCATATTGGAAAAGCAGGGGATCGAGATTGGGTTCTGGTTCTTTCTCAAAGGGGTGGCCACTGCTATGGGTCTGTGAGGGTGAGTGCAAAATTCTCAGAGCAAGATCAATAGGAGATCGCAGCGTGAAAGCCACGGCTCTAGCTGAAATTATATCTCCCTCTTGCGCTTCAAATTGGAATACATCTTTCTTTTCTGAAGGATCTATAACGCCTACAAGAATCTTGCGTTGAAAATTTTCTAGCGGAAAAGCTTCTGATTGCGAATTGTTGTGAGAAATTGTGTCTGCAATGGGGGTGGGACCTACTAAAAAAATAATAGGTGCGTGAGGTGAGTTTTTCTGAAAAACAAGAGGCGATTCATTCTTATCAATGAGAATTTTTTCTTTGAAAATACTTGCATCATCCGCTTGGCCGTAATGCCACCCGTACGGAGAGCTATTTTGTGAGGGAAGTACTGCTAAAATATATTCTGCCTGTGGATCAAGTCCTGAAAGTGTAAAATCACCCCTTTGGCTCGATAAAGTGCCAGACTCCACAGCTCCCAGGTAAGGGCCTTCATCGACACGTATGGCAACAACGCTAGCCCCAAAAACTGGTCTCTTAGTAGCCTCCAGTAAGACACGTCCTGAAATGCTCCATGTGCTTAAAGTTGTTTGAGGCGGATAGACAGATTGTATAAATCTTAACTCATCCGGGCTTAAAAATCTCTGTTGGTCTTGAGCTGTAAAGTACATGGTAGAACTGGACAAAGGCGTATGATCAAGCCCAATAAAATGCCCTAACTCATGGGTTATTACATCCATGATATTGACTTGCCAGGCGTTGGTTGATTCATCGCCTGCAACAAAACGATAATTGGTATTGAGTCGAATGTCTGAGCCTACAATTTCACCTGTTTTTGTATAATAGACGGTCGATGTTTCTGCGATAGTGTTTGTAAATCCCATGGAAGAATCAAAAAGAATACTGTGGTCGTTATCGAATCCACTAGGGCTAGCGGCCCCAGTTAAAGCAACAGTAAAATAAAAAGAAGAGAGTCTTGGATACAGAGAGTTCCAGGTATTGACGGCAGAAATCAGAGCCGTTCGTTCACTGTCCCCTGCTAGGTTTGCATAGCCTTGAGAATTAAGCGAGACAGTGACGTTTGTTACGCTGTTTCCATTTTGTTTCCAATGGAGAAATTGAGTGCCATCATAAGTTTCTTGAATCCAAGCAAGGCTTTGGGATGATACAAGAAGGATACAAACTGCCAACTTACAACTATTTTTTTTCACGCTCATGCCCCATAAATCGACAATTCTTTTCATCATGTTTTTGTAAAATAGTTATCTGTATCAATTTTTCAAACTCTCTTTTCGGAATTTTGTTAATATGCTGACTTGAAACACGCCCCAAAATTCCGACGATTGGTAGTCTGTCATTCAGAGGCCGTAAGGCTGATGAATCGATATTTCCGTCTTGTATTTCTACAATGCTTTGTTCGTTCATGATTTTTCCGTTTTTATTAAGAAACACAATGAATTCATTTTTTTGAAAATTAATTTTATTAAGCAGTGTAGAGCCAGAATTAAAAATCATTTCACCGCACAGCTCCTCTGAGCATTTCTTGAGGATAGGTCGATGCTTGATGGCTTCGAGGGGCGGAGGGGTCGAGGGGCTTCCTCCCTTGGTCACAATGTAGTTTGTATCTTTTTTTCTCAAAAAGTGTGCGTCCCTCCCCTTTAATATTTTAATAACATGGACGGGCCATTGTGTTTCGGCATGGCCGTCGTTAGACCACTGTGCATGGGGAGAGCCTGCGATTTGAACATGGGCAATCAGCTCACTGTGATGTGAGATTTCAGAAAGATCAGCTGCAACATGGTAGGCCCACAGTGCGCGGAATGAGAGTGTGAATAAAACAAGAAATTTGAAACTTCTACATGGGAGGCCTCTATGATATCCCATAGTTTCTTCATATCACTTATCGGATGTGCCCAGCAAGACTGGAATGGGGTCAGGTCGTTTGTTGGCCAATACTTATGGAAAGTATTGGCCAACAAACGACCTGACCCCATGATGATG
>JACOXK010000131.1 GCA_016182335.1 Deltaproteobacteria bacterium
CCATAAGCATAATCATTGGCATAGCCACAGTTCTTACAGGTGCCAGTTTTCTATATTTTAATATTCTGTACTTGAAGATTGCTTCAGACGAAGTCAAAAGAAATGCCAGCGTTTTTTATCTCATGGGGGTATTTCTTCTCATCTTTTGTATTACAGATTACTTTCAAACGATCTCTATCGTAACACTCATTTATTTTAGTTTGAGTTTTCTCATTGTTCTTTATCTTCTCTTTAAAACCTTTAAAAAATCAAAAACCAAAGCAGAATACCGACGCATGAAATACATCTTTGTCGGCAGTTGCTTTGTAGTCATCCTTATTGCCGCCGATATTCTTTCTAACCTTGGCATTCCTCTCCCATCCGTTGGCAATATTTTCTTAATTTTATATCTTTATTTTTTATATCAATCCCTAACGAAAAATCGGCCCTTGGATATTGATGAATACTTATCTCGAGGCATTCTCTTTATCTTTCTTTCTCTCATTTTAACGTTCATTTATCTTTTAATTGTGAACTGGATACCTACCAACAAATGGATTTTTATTTTCAACTCATTTTGTGCTTCGTTCGTCATAATTGTTTTGTTTGAGCCTGTAAAAAAAATAGCAGATCAACTCACCAAAAGGCTTGTTTTTAAAGAATTGTATGAGGTTGAAAAGGATGTTGAGCACTTAAAACACACCCTATTAGGCGTTATGGAGTTAGGTCATTTTTTAAAACTTTTAGAAGAATTTCTCAGAAAAGAAATCATTAAAACTCATCCGATCATTGGAGAAATTCTTGCCTATCAAGGTAACGCCTTTACACTGGATGAGCTTCTGAGCAAGAGAACAGATGCTGACGACAAGCAAAGAGCGCACATGGAAAGCAGTGTTGATATATTAAAATCTCTTCATGCTCAGATTATTTTTCCTTTTAGCCACGGAAATCAGCTCATTGGTTTTTGTATTTTTGCCAACGAAAAATCAACAGTAGGATACCCAAGTTCCATATTGGGGCTTTTAAATTCTCTCTCGCCACATCTAGGCCTCACCCTTTCGAATATTCTATAGTTTAGCAGTTGGTCGTGGAAAATAAAAAAATCATTAGCTCTCTCGACAACTGTTTTAATATCTAATACTTATTATCCGATAAGTATTTGAACATCATGAAACCAAGCCAACACGAACTTACTAAGTCTGAGTGGGAAAATTCAGAGCTGTTTAAAAACACAACTCACCTTTTTCATCATGCTGCGCGCAAGATGAATTTAGACCCAAACATTGAGGAGCGCCTTAAATGGCCTAAGCGCGCCATAGTTGTGAGTGTCCCTGTTCGCCTCGATGATCTGACGATTAAAACATTCATAGGCTACCGCGTTCAGCACAACATGACTTTAGGCCCAGCCAAAGGTGGGATTCGATACCATCCAGATGTTGATCTAAGCGAAACAACAGCGCTTGCCATGCTAATGACATTTAAATGCTCCGTCGTAGGGCTTCCTTTGGGGGGTGCTAAAGGCGGGGTTCGCTGCGATCCTACCGCTATGAGCCGCAACGAACTTCAGCGGCTCACGCGTCGATATACTTCGGAAATATCTAATTTTATAGGCCCAACAAAAGATGTCCCTGCTCCTGATATTGGGACTGATCAACAAACCATGGCGTGGATGATGGACACCTACAGTCAAGAAGTTGGCTTTGCTATTCCAGACGTTGTCACAGGAAAGCCCATTGAAATTGGTGGTTCGCTTGGAAGAACAGACGCTACGGGTCGTGGGGTTGTTTATGCTCTGATGGAAGCTGCAAAATACCTTGATATCGCTCTTGATGAAAATATTAATGTTGTTGTTCAGGGTTTTGGAAAAGTGGGCAATTCAGCAGCCCGAAAAATTGAAAAAATTGGCTGCAAGGTGGTTGCTATCAGCGATGTTTCTGGTGGTATTTACAATAAGAAAGGACTCAACCTGGATGCCCTCGAAAAGTATGTCAAAGATAACGGCACGATGAAGGGATCTCCAGATGGTGATTTTGTCACAAATGAAGAGATTTTAGAGTTGCCCTGTCACATTCTCGTCCCCGCAGCTATTAGCAATCAAATTACAGAAAAGAATGCTTCAAGGATTCAATGCAAAATCATAGCGGAGGGCGCCAACGGCCCAACAACTTTTGAAGCGGATCAAATTCTTCATGATAAAAATGTTTTTACTATTCCCGACATTGTAGCAAATGCAGGAGGCGTGACTGTATCTTATTTTGAATGGGTACAGGGCATTCAAAAACTGTTCTGGAGCGAAAAAGAAGTTAACAACAGGCTTTGGAATATCATGAGCGATGCCTTCCGCCGCGTTGTACAAACGGCGGAAGAGCTCAAAGTTGATATGCGCACGGCATCCTATATTACATCATTGCGAAAACTTTCCAGAGCTATGCTTTGGAGAGGTTTCTTTCCTTAAAATCAAAAGTAGTATCGGGCTCCAAGAGCAAACTCAAATTTAGCACCACTGTTGTGATTCACTTGATACTCTGGAACTAATTCAAAAAACACATCAAGAGGTTGTGTCGAGAGAAAATAGTTTACCCCGAGTGGAACACGAATCAAAAAACGTGTTTTAGAATCTCCGTTGGTCACTTTAAAACCAGCACCAGAGTAAAAATTCAATGCCCCTTTAGAAATATCAACAAGATCTCTCAAGTTATAATGTCCATCAATCAGAAGGCCCACACCTTCATCTCGAAAATCATACCCCACAACGCCCACACCTGAGAGCTCTCTTGTAAAAAAGTACTGAGTATTCACACCTGTCAAAGTCCCCAATTGCCCACCTACTCCCCAATCGGCTTCACGCCCCGCTTTTGCTGGTTCTCTTTTAGTGGCTTCAGCTGCCACAGCTTTAGGAGCTGCCGCTGGGGCCGCAGCATACGACATTGAAAGCACACAAACACTTAACAAACCCACTAAGAAACTTTTCTTCATAAGACCTCCTTTCATAAGATATCGCTTTGCGATAAGATTGCCACGTCGCTTGCGCTCCTCGCAATGACGATGAAAAAAACTTAATCGAACTATTTATATGTGGCAATGATTTTTGGAAAAATATGTTCCTGAAATTTTGAAAGAGCATAATCGTCAGTCATGCCTGCAATGTAATCACATACAATTCGATGAATATCTGTTTTTTCAACTGCAAGCGTTCCAACTTCACGCAGGAGAACATCTTCATTTTTAAGATAAAACGCATAGAGGTCCTCTAAAAAACGACAAGCCTTAATAAATTCTCCTCGGACTTGAAAACTTTCATAAACATTATCAAACATAAAGGCACGAAGTTCATCAATAGCCTGGGTCATCGAATCAGACATTGTGAGGGTTTTATCATCAAATTTCGCCGTACTTTCGACAACATCAGATATCATTTTTGTAATTCGCTGAGATTTAGTTGTACCTAAATAATCAGATATCTTTTTGGGTATTGATTTCTCTGCCAAAACACCAGCTCGAATGGCATCGTCAATATCATGATTTAGGTAAGCTATAATATCGGCAATGCGGACAACCTGCCCCTCCAGCGTTGAAGCCTTGTGCTTTGAATCAGGAGATAATAAAGGCCCCCTCCCCTTAGAATGTTTTAAAATTCCTTCCTTTACTTCCCAAGTCAGATTCAAATCTTCGATTACATCCACAATGCGTACCCCATGTCTCTCATGCCGAAACCCTTCAGGATAGAGCTTGCCCAAAGTTTCCTCGCCTGCATGACCAAACGGAGTATGGCCCAAGTCATGCCCTAAAGCGATAGCTTCCGTGAGGTCCTCATTCAAAGACAAGGCCCTAGCTATGGTCCTGGCAATTTGCATCACCTCCAACACATGAGTCATTCTTGTGCGGTAGTGGTCCCCCTCAGGAGAGAGGAAAACTTGTGTCTTTCGCTTCAGTCTTCGAAAAGCTTTGGAATGAATAATTTTATCTCTATCTCTTTGAAATTGAGTTCTGAACGGACACGGCGCTTCATCATTTTTTCTTCCTTTTGAATGAATGCTTAAACACGCCCTGGGAGAAAACAATTTTTGTTCATGTGCTTCGAGTCTTTCTCTGATGGTCACGACGAATCTCCTCTTTTAAAACAGGGATAAGTTTTTCTGCAAGCAATAAGTTATTGATTTTATACTTTTTGTGAGAAAGTAATTTTTTGATTTTCTTGATTCTATCTATCACATACGAGCTTTATCAAATCCCTCCCCCATCTTCAACTAATACAACACATATCAACAGAAAGCCCACTAATGACAATGAGGGTTTGGAGCATTTTTGCGGCGAGTTCGCACCGCAGGGCGCGACCTTGAGTGTCGCGCCCGAGGAGCGCTGTCTGAGTGAGCAAAAATACTCCAAACCCTTATAATTCAGTAGAAAAAATAACCCATCATTGACCCACACGCCTCCCTCTGCTTAATTACCTTCAATGCAATTAAAACTCAGTAACGGTCTTACCTTAGTCTCTGAATGCATCCCGCAATCATCCATTGTCTCCGTTCAAGCATGGATGCAGGTAGGGAGCGCACAAGAAATCACTGGCGAAGAAGGAATGGCCCACTTCTTTGAACACATGATTTTTAAAGGCACAAAAAAGAGAAAAGTAGGCGAAATTGCACAAAGTATTGAATCTCGGGGAGGAGATATCAACGCCTATACGAGTTTTGATCAAACAGTTTATCACATTACGATTTCCTCAAGACACATCAATTTAGCTCTTGAAATTTTGGCAGATGCCATTCAAAACTCATCCTTTGATAAGCAAGAAATTGAGAGAGAAAAACTTGTCGTATTTGAAGAGATGAAACGTTCCCATGATAATCCAAGAGACATTGCTGGAGAGCATCTTTTTAAAACCGTGTTTACAACTCATCCCTATCGAAACCCAATTTTAGGCTCTGAAAAAACAGTAGGAAACCTCACTCAGGACAAACTCTTTGCTTTCCATCGCAAATGGTACAGACCAAAGCACACGACACTTATCGTAACGGGAAACTTTCAAGAAGATCGACTCGTTGAAACAGTGAAAGAGCTTTTTCCAGACTCAAGTAGTCACTCTCAAGACAAAAACACTGCAAATGCAAGTGAACCTTTACAGTCAGAACCCAGAATGGCTTTTACAAATTTTAACACTCATCTTTCTCATTACCATCTTGGTTTTCCCATTCCTGGCATAAAACATGAAGACATACCCGTCTTAGAAGTTCTTGCATCGGTTTTAGGACAAGGGGATAGCAGTCGTTTATTCCAAGCCCTCAAATCAGAAAGAAGACTCGTCACAGCCATTCATAGCGGGCTCTTTTCCCTTAAAGATGCTGGTATTTTTCTTGTCAGTTCTATTCTTGATTCTTCGTATGAAAAAAAAATGCTAGCAGTTGTCAAAGATGAAATTGATAAAATTAAAAATGAGTTGATCCAAACTTCAGAATTACAGAGAGTTAAGATTAATATCGAAAGTGAATCTATTTTCGAAAAAGAAACATCTGATGGCGTTGCCAAAAAACTTGGTTTTTATTCCACTTATTTTGGAGACCTTAAATACGAGGAAGAATACTTAAATAGCATCCGCAGAACCTCTCCCCAAGATGTTCAAAAAGTAGCACAAAAATATTTAGATTTTTCAAGATTAAATTGCATTGGTGTTGTGCCTGCATCGAAAAAAGCTCTTTCCCAGGAGTCCGTACAAGAGATTTTTTCTCTAAAATTGTCATCCCAGTCTATAGTGCACAGTGCACAAGCAGGGGTCCAAAAACAAAATGCAGCAAAACCCACCATTATCAAACTTCGCGGGGCAATTATTGTCTCGTTGAAAGACGAAAGACTGCCTCTTCTCACCCTTCGAGCAAGCCTCTTAGGTGGGAGTCGTGCTGAAACACCCCAAACGCAAGGATTATCAAATTTTTACTCTCGAATGCTCACTCTTGGCACCCAGAGCAGGGACAAACTTACTATTGCCCAAGAAGTTGAAGACATGGCAGGCCGCCTTGAGGGATATAGCGGCAGAAACAGTTTGGGCTTAAGTTTTGAATTTCTGAGCCAGTTTGAGACCAGAGCCATGAGTCTTTTTTTTGATGTTCTTAAAAACCCAGGGTTTCGTGAAATAGATATTAAGAACGAAAAATCTCAAATGCTTGAGGAGATTGCTTACGAAGAAGATCAAATGTCTTCTGTCTGTTATAAAAACTTTTTGAAAAGCCTTTATGGAAAACACCCTTATGCATACTCTGTTTTGGGTGAAAAAAATTCTATCTCAAAATTGAATCGACAAAAGCTCATTGACTTTCATCAAAGCCGAATCACACCCAGCAACTTGGTGATAGGGCTTGTCGGCAACTTTTCAAATTCAGCCTTAAGACAAATTGAGCATCACCTGGAAAGTCTTGAAAGGCACAAAACGGCCTCTATCACATTACCCCCAATTAAGAAAATAAAGTCTAGAACTATAGGGCATGTCGAAAAAACAAAAAAACAGGCTCATATTATTTTGGGCTTTTTAGGGGCCAGAATTAAAAGCCCCGATCGATTTGCTCTTCACATTCTTTCAACCCTTCTTTCTGGGCAAAGCGGCACTCTGTTTCTAAAGCTTCGAGACCAGTTGGGGCTTGCCTATTCTATCTATGCCTCCAATGTTGAGGGTTTGGAAGAAGGTCATTTTTATATTTACATGGGAACAAGCCCTGAAAGAGCGTTTGAGGCTTTAGAGAAGCTTAAAGAAGAACTCTTAGCCATTCTTGATGGAAAAATAACTGATGATGAAATAGAGCGCTCCAAACAGTATATTATAGGTCTCTTTGAGGTTAGCCCTCAGAAGCTCATGTCAAGAAATGCTTTTTATTCTTTTGATATTCTTTACAGTTTGGGTCTATCGGAAACTTTTAATTATGCAAAAAACATTCAAAAAATCACAAAAGAGCAGGTTTTAAAAACCGCTCGGAAATACATTGATTTGGGTCATGCTCATTTATCGATTGCGGGACCTGTAAATAAGCCCCGCTGAAATAGAAAATACAATGAGATGCAATCCTAACATAAGAAGAATCATCCAGCCTTGAAGAACCCCAGCTTTGTAGCGCAAATTCATCATCGCACCGTAATAAATCAAAAGTCCTCCTAAGATAGCGGCAAAGCTCCATGTTTTATTAAACCGAGCTTGGATAAACACGAGTCCAAAGATGAAAAGCCCGAAAATAAGGGGCGCTAAAGCCATAAAAAGCTTATTATAGAACCAATACAAGGCTTCGGAGATATCATTTCGTTTCTGCCATAACTCAAGAAGATTGAGTTTTTTCTCATGGCTACCCAGTGTTAATATTTCTTCGTGCTCGACTTTCACCTGGGCCTTTTTAAACTCGATGTGCTGAAACGAATCTTGAAGAGAAGTGTAAGAGCCGTCCTCTAGATGCATGTAGCTCACATTAAGCTGTGGGTCTCTCTGCATCGAACCTCTTTTGGCAAGAATGAGATAATCACTTTGTTTTTCATCTTTATTAAAAATAACAATGTCATTTAAAATTTCTTCTTTCTTATCAATGTGATGAATGTAAATGACGTAGCCAAATAACTTTTCATTGAACGTGCCTTCCCTTAAGAAACTAATTTTTTTTTCTTCAATGAGGTTTGTAACAATGTCTTTCATAGCTGAG
>JACOXK010000132.1 GCA_016182335.1 Deltaproteobacteria bacterium
TTCCTTCTAAAATTGAAATATCTAAATATTTCCCTTTTCCCGTTGCAGATCTAGCAAAGATAGCGCCTACGCTAGCAAGAGCAGCCTGCAGGCTGCCACCACAAAGATCAGCAAGCTGAGTAGGGAGTAATTGAGGAATGGATTGCCACGCCTCGCTTCGCTCGGCTCGCAATGACAAAGACAATGGGGTAAACACTCCGGCCAGGCAAAGAAAATTAAGATCGTGAGCTGCCAGATGAGATAATTTCCCCTCTTGCCCATAACCCGAAAGCGAACAATAAATGAGGTTCTTTTTAATCTTTCGAAGTGAGTGGTAGTGAAGACCCATAGCTTTCATAACACCTGGTCTAAAGCCTTCAACAATGACATCGCTTTGAGAAACGAGTTTTTTTATTTTTTCAATGTCTTTTGGATTCCTAAAATCTAAGGAAACACTTTTCTTACTCCGATTAACCATTGCAAATGCGGCGCTTGTTCCGTCCTTCAAAAACGGAGGGATGAAACGCATATAATCTCCCTTTTCGCTGGATTCAATTTTAATGACCTCTGCTCCAAGATCAGAAAGAACAAGCGTGCAATAAGCGCCCGGCAAAAGCCTTGTAAAATCTAAAATTCTGATATTTTTCAGTGGCTGCATAATTGAAAGTTATAAGTTTTTTAGCTGTAAGCTATAGGTTTTAAAAATCCTTACATTTATAACTGGAGAACTTATAACTTACAACATATAACTCTTTAAAATTTAATATCGATCCTTCGCCTGACGGCTCAGGATGACAAACCAACGTTATTAATTATCCCCCTATCCCTTCCGATAAGTTCTATGGAGGGTAAAGCATGTCAAAACACAGCATTCCTGAAGATGATAAAATCCAAATCCCAGAAAAGCTTCCCGTGCTGCCCATCATGAGTACTGTAGTCTTCCCCTATGCCATTATTCAATTACTCATTCGTCTGGATCAAAATAAAAAACTCTTTAAAAAACATAAGGAAGGAAGCCTTCTCGTTGTCGTAGCCCCTAAACAGGGCACGGATACAAATGGGGAGGCCTTCCATCCACAGGATCTCTACAGATTTGGAGTCGTAGCAAAAATATTAGATATAGTAGAGGCTGGGCCAGATGCCATGCACGTAGTGCTTCAAGGTATTACCAGAGTTCATCTTGAAAAATTTATTGAAGAGGAATCTTACTTGTCTGCCCACATCAAAGAAGTTTCCTCGATAGCCGAACAGGATGAAGAAACTATTGTTCTACAAAATCAGCTTCTTCACACGTTTCATCGATTTGTTCAAAACAACCCAAGATACAGTTCTGAAATGAGTCGAGTTGTTGAAATGAAAATGAAAGAAGGTCCAGGTGTTATCTGTGACCTGATCGCTTCTTACATTAATTTTAATGTTGATGATAAGCAGCGCGTTCTTGAAGCCCTTTACGTCAAAGAAAGAATTCAAAAAGTAACACAACTTCTTGAGAAGGAACTCGAATTTGTCAAAATCGAAGACGATATTCAAAGCAAGACAAGAGAAGATATTGCTAAGTCCCAACGCGAGTATTTTTTAAGAAAACAGTTAGACCAAATTAAGCGCGAATTAGGAGAAGGTGAAAGTACGAATCCTGATGTTTCTGAGCTCAAGCAAAAAATAAGGTCCATACATTTTCCAGCTGAAGTTGAGCAAGTGGTTCATAAAGAGTTGGCACGTCTTGAAGAAATTCCACCTGCTGCCGCTGATTATCATGTTATTCGAAACTATCTTGATTGGCTTATTCATCTACCCTGGTCCTTTCAGACAACAGATAATTTAAATATCAAGCAGGTAAAGAAAATTCTCGACGAAGACCATCATGGCCTTGAAGAAGTCAAAGAAAGAATTTTGGAATATCTTGCAGTTCTTAAACTGAAAAAAGATCTCAAAGGCCCTATTCTTTGTCTGGCAGGCCCTCCAGGGGTCGGCAAAACATCTCTGGGTAAGTCAATAGCCAGAGCACTGGGCCGAAAATTTGTTCGGATTTCATTAGGAGGAGTTCGTGATGAGGCAGAAATAAGAGGACATCGAAGGACTTATGTAGGAGCACTTCCAGGGCGCATTATTCAGACAATTAAAAAAGCAGGAAGTGTCAACCCTCTATTTATGATTGATGAAATCGATAAAATAAGTTCCGAGCGTGGAGATCCGGCCTCTGCCCTTTTGGAGGTATTAGATCCAGAGCAAAATTATGCCTTCCGAGATAATTATTTAGAAGTAAATTATGATCTGACACACGTCATGTTTGTGACAACAGCTAATTATTTAGAAAACATACCAGCACCACTAAGAGACCGGATGGAAATCATTCGCCTTCCCGGTTATACGCAGGAAGAAAAATTTCATATCGCAAAAGATCATCTGATCCCAGATCAAATTGAAGCACATGGATTAACCCATCATGCTGTTTCCTTTTCAAACTCTGGGATCTCAGACACTATTCGCCATTATACAAAAGAAGCAGGGGTCAGAAATTTAAATAGAGAAATTGCTCATATTTGTAGAAAAGTCGCCAAAAATATTGCTCAAAGCGAAAAAGCCCATAAATCGTACGTCATCAAATGCAACAATCTTGAGAAATATTTGGGGCCTAAAAAGTATCTTCCTGAAGAGCCCCTGGTTAAACCCAACGAATGCGGTGTGGCTATTGGGCTTGCCTGGACTCCTGTTGGTGGAGAAGTATTAACGATCGAAGCTACACGTGTTTATTACCCAGGGAAAGAAGCCTTTAAGATAACGGGCCAGTTGGGAGGTGTTATGAACGAATCGGTTCAAGCAGCTATTACATTTGTACGAGCCAAAGCTTCAGAACTAGGTATTGAGAGAAATACATTTGTCGATAGTTTGATTCACATCCACTTTCCAGCTGGTGCAGTGCCAAAAGATGGCCCTTCTGCAGGGATTACCGTAGCTACGGCTGTAGCATCACTTTTAAGTAATCGGCCTGTCAAGGAGAAGATTGCTATGACGGGTGAGATTACATTACGAGGGCATATTCTTCCTGTGGGCGGCATTAAAGAAAAAGTTTTAGCAGCTTATCGAGCAGGCATTAAAACTGTGTATCTTCCCAAGAAGAATGAGATGGATTTGAAAGGGCTTCCTAAAGAAGTGCGGCAGAATATGACTTTTCGATGCGTTGAAAATGCGGAAGAGGTATTTAAGGAGATTCTGATGCCTACCCTTGCACCCCCGCTCGCCCAAGCCGCCTAGCTCACCTATTTTCACAAGCCAAAATGCAGTGACAGTGTATGGATCATGCCTTTGCGGCGAGTTCGCACCGCAGGGCGTGACATTTAGTGTCACGTCCGAGGAGCGCTGTCTGAGCAAGCAAAGATATGATCCATACACTGTCAATCATTAAACTCATAAACAATCTCATCATCTCTCACGAATCCCAATTTTTCTCGAACGGCTTTTTCAAGGTAGGAGCGTTCACCCTCGATGAGCTTTATTTCTTTAAACAGCTCTTCATTTTGAGTTTTAACTTTTTCGACATTTGAAGCAATAGATTGATATTCTTTTTTAAGGCTTAAAATTCTCAAAAGCCCTTTATTTCCAAAAAGTGAAAAACAAAAAATAAGGATAAGAAAAAAACCAACAAAATATAATATTTTCTTACTCAAAGTTCCACCCCCTAACCATTTAGGGTTTCAACATGCATTAACCTTTAGGTTTAGTTGCAATAGCAAGTTGATGAAGCCCTGCCTCACGAGCAATGTCCATCACCTCTACGACTCTTCCGTGCGTTACTCCTGTATCAGCCTTAATGATGACCAAAGGATTCTCTTCCTTCAATGCAACAGCTCTATTTACAAGCCGCTTTTTTAAATCCAACATGGTAACAATTTCGTTATCAAGCATAATATCCTGGTTGTATCGCACAAGAATTGTAATGTCCTTATTTTTAGAAACAACATCTTTGCTTGATGCTTGAGGAAGATCAATTTTGATGCCAGGAGATGTCACAAAACTTGCGGTCACCATAAAGAAAATAAGAAGCATAAAAACAACATCCATGAACGGAGCAAGATCGATGAGAACATCCGATTTCGAATTGCGCTTTTTAAAATTCATGACAGTTTCTCCAACTTATCCAAAATTTTAAGAGTTTGCTCTTCCATCGTAAGAACAATTTTTTCAATTTTACCGGTAAAATACCTATAGGCAACTAATGTTGGAATGGCTATGGAAAGCCCTGCAGCTGTCGTAATGAGCGCTTCAGCAATTCCGCCAGCAAGACCCGAAGCATCGCCCCCTACACCCCTGGATGAGAGTACTTGAAAAACCTTAATCATTCCAAAAACAGTCCCCAGAAGACCTAATAGCGGAGAAATACTAACGACTGTTCCCAAGATATTGCAGCCCTTTTCAAGTTGGGCGACTACTTTTTTTCCTGACTCTTCAATTCTATCTTTGATGACATCACGCCCTAGACCAAAACTATCCAGGGCCCTGAGCACAATGTGCGCAAGAGAAGATGAGTTTTGACGACACAAAGCTTGAGCATCGGCAATTTTTCTTTTTTCTACAAGGGCTTCTACTTCCTGCAGAAAAAACTCAGGCATAATTTTATTTTTACGCAAACGCATCATCTTTTCGATGACAACAGCTACGGCAAGAATGGAACAGGCTAGAAGAGGCCACATCAGAACGCCCCCTTTAGAAAAAAGCTCCGTCATTGAACACCTCCATTTTTTTAAAAATCACAACACTACCTAGAATTCAGACTATCATGCAGTAATCATGACTAGCAAGTATTGCATCTGCGGGTCATAAACAGGCTCTATCGGCCTTTAAAAATATGAGGCAAGCGAAAACGCCAAGACTTTTCCCTTTGGAGCAAAGGATCGTTTGAAAGCGGCAACAGACCAAACCCACTCCTTAATTCGAACACAGCAAAATTCAATTCACATTGCTCAAGAAATACTTTAAGTCTTGCTGCACGAGTTGTTTTATACAAATGAGAATATCCGCCAGTCATTTTATAATAACAATGGGATAAATATCGAGGTCCATGAATGCCTAAAAATTCAATATACGCAAGCGCACACTCACGCCCCTCTTCTAAAAGAAGTTTTTTGACAACAGCTTGATCAATCGACTCTTCATCGACATATCCTTTTCGGTGAAAATCCTCATGATACAAAACTCCTAAAAGTACGGAAGGCTCTACCTGATCTATAAGTTCCTGTGACACATAAATGTCAGAGCCTTCAACAAATGCTGATTGTCCCTCTTCAACTACCTTAAAATGAATACCCTTCATCTCTAATACACGCAGAACTGTTAATTCAGAGGTAGAAAGCTTGGAAACTTTTGATGTATCAATACTTAATAATGCACGTCCAGCACGCGCAGAATCTGTTTCGGGAATAATCTGCCTCAGCCAATTCGACAGCATAGCCACTCTCACCTTGTACACTTTTATCAAAGCCATTTTTTCGATATCTGTCGACTTACTGGCCTGCAAACCTAAAGTTGTTTGGAGATATTCACCAGTACCTGGATAGGCACTCAACTTATTAAAAGCATCTTTAACACTAGACAATATCACTGGATGAAGATGAGGGTCTCCTGCTCTTGTTTCAAGAACTTTCATTTTCCCATCGTTCAATATAAATTCATAAAGATCGGCCTCCTGAATTTCTAAAATTGAAGTTCTAGCAAGCTTAAAAGCAGGTTCCTCTCTTTTGATTTTGAAGAGGACTAGGGCATCTAAAAAAGCATAAGCAAAATCTGAAGAAACAGAAACACGAATGAGACGCGACAAAACTTGTGGAGAAATTCGAACATACCAATTTGTTTGATAATATTGCGCTCTGGCTTCAACTACAGCTCTGATACAGCCCCTTTCAGGTTTTACAAAAAATTCATCATCTGCAGCCCCTGTCTGGGCTACCTGCAAAGATATGGCATATCCACCACCCTCTTCATGCATTCTAGGAACATCCCCTTCAAGCACTAAAAGCAAAAACTTATTTTTATGTCTCCATAAAAGCCTTCTCATAATATCTTCTGATGGCATTCGTTTAACAAGCCATACCTCTCTCTCTTGTGATGCTATTTGATATTGATGAGCAATCGCATCCGCTAAAAAAAGAGGATTTACTCCATGATCAAGCCTCAAGACTCTGTTAAAATCATGCTCGCTTTTTTCAAAGAGCGAAATATTAAAAAGATCTGTCCCAGAGTACTGAGCCAGAGTTGATCTTATCCGAACACCCCCTCCACCATTATTTTCGAGTGAGTTACGTATGGATGCCAAGGCCGCTCGATCACTTTGAAGAGATGGATCTACACCCCTTACCTCAAGTACAGCTTCATCCACAGTCCGTACTGCAGCTTCATCCCCTATCGTTTGTATCTTTGCCTGTGATGAAACGGTCTTTAATTGTAGAGGCCTAAAGATTCGCATAAGAGAAAGTTGGGCTACATCCTTCACCGCCATCTCTCTCATAAGTGCCTCTACAAGATTTTCTAAAAGTCCAGCTTGGACAACCCAACGGTCAATACATTCTGCAATTTTTTGAATTCTTTGTTCGGGACTTAAAGTAGATCCTATCACAACTTCTCCTTCCATCGGCTCACCCCCGTTTAAGGCGAAGTCTTTGATTAATTGAAACAATTGATCTTCAAAGCCTGGGTTTAAAGCTGACCAAGTAGGATAGGGAACGTTCGACTGATAAGGTTGCATCATTGAATATTTTGAAAAATCAATGAGCATTCTTTCCAGTTTGGCCCTATGAGCTAAGACATCATGATCCCTAGAATCGAATCCTGGCAACTCTACGGGGTGAACTTTAATATGCGCTTGGGCTCCACCTCCTTCTATGTGAAGTTTCAAAATATATTCAGAACTCTTCGCAGCTTTCAGAAGATGTTGAACAAGTTCCTGCCCCAACCCCCCAGCGTTGTGACGCACGTTCTTTTCTGCCACATGGTAAAGTGCATCTCTTACATAAGCCCACACCAATCGATAAAGTTCGTGTGCAAGAAACGCACGGT
>JACOXK010000103.1 GCA_016182335.1 Deltaproteobacteria bacterium
GGTTCTCTTTCGGTTTTAGCAGCAGGTGGTTCTGGAAAAATTTTGCATGCTCCCGATGTTTACATGAATAAAATAGCTGTGGGTCCCAAAGCAGCAGATGCTATCAATATTCAGAGATCTATCGAAGAAAATTGTCGCAATGTAGCTGATGCTCTTTCAAAAAATCTTGAAGATCTTCGAGTCATTGTTTTGGACAGACCCCGTCATGAAAAAATAGTACGGAATTTGAGAGATTTAGGGGCCAGGGTCATTTTCATTCGTGACGGAGATGTTTCTGCTGCCTTGTCCACCTGTTTTGAAGGCTCTGGCATTGATATGATGATGGGTATTGGTGGATCACCCGAAGGTGTTTTAGCAGCTGCAGCTCTTAAATGTTTGGGTGGAAATATTCTAGGACAATTGCTGTTTAATAGAGATGAGGAAAAAGAGCGAGCATTTCGATTGGGAATAACTGAATTTAATAGAATTTATTCATTGGAAGATATGGTTTCTGGAAATGTTGTATTTTGTGCTACCGGGGTTACTTCTGGGGACCTTCTCAATGGAATTCAAATGGAAGAATCTGTATTCAGAACGCATTCTATTGTCATGCGTTCTGAAAACTTATCTGTAAGTTATATAACAACGGAATATCCAAAAGAGAGGTGAATTCATGGCTAGGGCAGAAGCAGTTGAAACAATTCTTTCGCCTATTAAGAAAGTTTTTGAAGTTGTAACCGATTATGAAAAATATCCAGAGTTTATTCCAGAAATGAAAAAAGTGGAAGTTCTAGAAGATGAAGATTCAGTAAAAGTTGTTCGTTTTCATTTGAACCTTTTAAAACCGATTCAATACACCATCCGATGTGAAGTAGTGAAATCTCCTTTTGAGATGACGTGGAAACTTATTGACAGTGATTTTTTCAAGGAAAATGACGGTGGGTGGAAGCTTAAGAAAATTGGGGATGGGGAAACGCAAGCCACTTATTATATCTCCTGTGATTTTAAAATGTTTATGCCAGCCATGATCATCAACAAAATTGTAAGCGCCCAACTTCCCAAAATGCTTTCGTGTTTTAAAAAAAGAATAGAAGGTGAGGTGTAGCAACAGTGACTGAGCATTCCAAGAAGAAAACTGAAGTTGGCCAAGAAGAAGGGCTTCGTTTAGGTGATGTTGCAAAAAAAGCCTTTTATACGGGATTAGGGGCTCTTTTCATGACAGAAGAAACAGTACGAAACCTTGTTTCTGAGATGAAAGTTCCGAAAGATGCTCTTCTTGAAAATTTTAAAAAAACAAAACAGGATTTTTTCCATCTCATAACGCGGGAAGTACATCAAGCTATAAGTCGCCTTGATATCCCTAACGAACTTCAAAAATTCCTCGAGACTCATTCAGTTCATATCAACGCAGAGTTTAAGAAAAAACAGTGATTTAAAATATTAACGAGGTCTTAAGGCTATAAGCCTGTGAATCTGTCATAAAAGCAGCCTCGGCAGATAACCCTAATTCGAAATTTTTTCTAAGAACGATATCATAATTGATGCCTGCAAAATATCTTTGCGTCCATAGCTTAGGGTCTCTATCCAGTCCTGATCGAACAACTCCATTGTCATAGGTTCCAAATATTCTAAGAATACTGCCCCCACCATAGATTCCAACATTATTAAACTTTCGAGAGCTTAAAATAAAATCACCTGTTGCAGTACGAGATTGATATTTTGAAAAATGAGTGAAAGAAAAACTCCCTCTTAAAGCAGGGGTGACATAATACTTGTCATTTTCAAAAAATGTTGGAGTCCATTTAAGTGCTCCACCTACTGCCGAAAAATGATGAACAACCTCTGGCATAAAAGCATGAGCCTCCAGATCAAAACCCTGGGGCAATCCCATTTTACCTAGAAGAAACGCAAGATAGAGCTCATCGGCTATATCAGAATGATCTGTAGCCTTACTTTGCAACATGCTTCGAACATGCGTCTTGACATGGTAGAGAGAGGATACAACTCCAATATCAAATCCTAACCACCCAAGACTTTCATTGGGCGCAAGTACTTTTGGGCTCGTAAGGGCACTTAAACACCGCGCTAATTTTTGAGTTTCTTTTTCAGAAAGTCTTTCAAGCGAGTTTAAACTCACTCCTGAACTACCAAAGGTTTGCGATATATCTGTGAATAGAAAACACAGAGTAAAAAGCAAGATAACAATTTGACAATACTTGATGTTTGAAAGATTACTCATCCTGTGAAAAAGTGTGACAAAGAAATGCTTCTGCGTCAATCAACAAGTTCATTTTTTTTCCATGCCCTTAGTTCCTGAACTTTCTTTGTATTTTGAGAAGCCAGATTTCTGGCTTTTTGAGAGAATTTTTTATTGGTTTTCTCATAATATGCGGCAAGCTGAGTATAGATGTGAGCCAGAGTTTCATGTGCATAGGGGTTATCACGAGGATTTCGAAGCATATTCAAAGCTTCCTCAAGTTTTTCTTCAGAAAGATAAATCTTAGCCACTTCAACTCGAAGTTGGGTATGGTAAGACCAGTTTTTAAGACCTTCCTGAAAAATTTCTAATGCTTGAGGGTTTTTATTTTCTTCTAAGAGTTTGTGCCCCTGGACAAGAGAGACATAGGCTTTTTGAATGCGGTTCAGACTTTTTACCGAAAACCCTATGGGTGCGTAATAGGGTATCACCATGGTAACGATAATGATAATAACAAAACATAATGGTGCAATACGAAAATGTACTGGCTTTTTTTTTAGAAATATCAAGAGGAGCTTTTTTAAAAATAAAAAGATTAGAATGAGACACAGAGGAATGAGAAATAATCGAAAACTGCTAGATGAATAAAATATAAAAAAAACTAAAAACACGCCAGTAGAAAAGAAGCCAATTGACGTATTGAGCACAAAGCATAAACTTAGGAGCGCTGCTATCATTAAGGAACTCATAAGATAAGAGTACAGATGTGAATTTGAGAGGAAGTAGGGGTTATTCAATTCATAAGGGCCTAAGAAAATTCCAAGTTTATAAACACTGTAATGGAGCCATTCTTTAAGATTTTTTCTTATTTCTTTAAGGGCGATTCTTAAATGATAAGTATTAATTTGAAAACGTGAAGGGCTTTTACTGAGACCATAAGAAGTCACCCTTTGAGCTTCATGTATTCTTAATTCTTTGTTATGGGAATAAGGAGCAGGGACATCCATATTTTTAAAGGAGCTGACCGATTGGGCTCTTAAAAATTCTACTCCAAAATAAGAAAATTGTGGATGAAAAACGAGAGTTAGAAAGCCAAGCAGAGCGCCAAGGCTGAAGAACAGTAATATTTTTTTAAAGCGCATAAACAGATGGGTAGCACCTAAAAAGCCAGCTGTCATTCAGAACTTCGTACAATTTCTGGGGAATGTCATTACGAGGAGTTCTTCGAAGCCTAAAGGGCCTCGTGATGGCAATTATTGCACGCCTTCTGAGGCATTACGATATTTATAAATAAATTTCTTGTAATTTCAAAGAAAACTTCTTATAATTCCTAAATATGTGGATTCATAGGGAAATTTCAAATAAATTACGTGAAATAGTACGATCTTTTCCGGCTGTCGTTATTACAGGGGCCCGTCAGGTGGGAAAAACAAGTCTCATTACTCATCTATTCCCGCAATGGAAAGCTTTAAGCCTGGATCATCCATCTCTAGCATCATTAGCCAATGATAATCCAGAGCAGTTTTTACGTGAACATAAAGCTCCTCTTATTATTGATGAGGTTCAATATGCTCCTAATCTGTTTCGATATCTGAAAATTGTTATCGATAAGAATCGACAAAAAAAGGGGGAATATATTTTGACTGGGTCGCAAAAATTGCCTTTGATGGAAAATGTTTCGGAAAGCCTATCAGGACGATGTGCCGTTATTGAACTTGAAACTTTATCGCTTTCAGAAATCATGGCGATTTATCCCGATAGAAAAATTATGGATTGTGTCATTCGCGGTGGGTTTCCAGAGATGAATGTTGAAATTGAAAGAGATGTAAATATTTATTTCGAGTCTTATTTAGCCACGTACCTTGAAAGAGATATTCGTAATATTCTTAAAGTTCATAATTTAAGGGATTTTAATCGCTTTATTAGAGCCTGTGCCTATAGAAGCGGTCAAATATTAAATAAAACAGAACTTGCTAGGGATGTGGGTATAAGTCCAACGACTGCTAATGAATGGTTAACAATTTTAGAGGCTTCCAATCAGATATTTATATTAGAGCCTTGGTTTTCAAATAAAACAAAAGGTTTAGCTAAATCTCCAAAAATATATCTTACGGATACGGGGCTTCTTTGTCATTTTTTTAATATAAGAACTCAAGAAAATTTATTTCAAAGCCCTGCACGCGGTGCAATATGGGAAAGTTTTGTATGTTCTGAATTGCGAAAACATCAACAATGGATAAAAGGTAGGGCTGAATTATGGACATTTCGAATGCTTCAGCAATGTGAAGTGGATTTTCTCATTCAAAAAGGGGGACGGTTTTATCTCATTGAAGCGAAGTTGAATGAAACAATACATAAAAATGATATTGACCAACTACTGGAAGCGGAAAATATTATTGGTCAAAAAAATATTCTCGATAAAATTCTTCTAACACCCACAAATGAAAAAAGCTCTTTCCAAGCAGGTACAATAACTGCCCATCCGCTCAGTCAACTACCGCAAAAGCTCTTTGAATAACATCAGAAGAATATCTGTAAGTGAATTTTGTCACCCAGAGAGCTTCGAAGAGTCGATATTTATACTGAAATAAATATATTAATTTCCGCGGAGTTTATACCAAACGCAAGTCCTTAAAGTCTGCAATGTGGACATGGAATTATCAGGAGTTCAAATCTTCCAAAAATCGCTGCCAGGGAAGACATAGAACAGTTCCAAGCTGGACAGTATGTGGATCATGACTAAGATAATAAAGTTTTTTTGTGCCTGGTAGGTCCGATGCCAGATCTTCAAATATTTTAACTTCCTTTTCATCAACCCTTCTATTCGATTTAATTTCTATAGCAATTTTTTCTTTACCTCTTGTCAAAATTAAATCAATTTCAGGTCCATTTTTGGTTTGAAGATAACTGAGCTGATAATCCAGCTCTCGATAGGAAATAAGTTTCCAAATTTCATTAATTATAAATGTTTCGAACTCGCGACCATAAGTAAATGTATTCCTGGCAACTTCAGATCGAATCTCTCCTGTCAAAAATCTCTTTACACCAAGATCAAACCAATAGAATTTTGGTGATAAAAGCTGACTTTTTCGAATACTATGATGATAGGCGGGAAGCCTTATTCCTAAGTAAGTCTCCTCCAATATTTCAAAATAATTTTGCACTGTCTTGTTATCAACGTTTATTTGAACAGCTATATTTTCATAATTCAATCTTTCTGCATTCATTTGTGCAGCTATTTCTATAAAATTTTTAAAAGGTACAAGATTTCTGACGAGTTGCTCAACTAATACTTCTTCTTTTAAATAAGTTTGCTTATAACTTCGTAATAGAGCTAATCTTTCTCTGTCATTTTTGGCTGTAACGATAGCCGGTAAACTGCCCCACCTAAGAAAAAAATCTAAGTTAAAATGACCTCCCAACTCTTGATATGATAATGGAAATAAAGAGTAGACAAGTGCTCTTCCTCCTAAAAGATTGGCATGACCTCTTTTCAATTTTCGAGCTGAAGAACCTGTAAGAACAAATTTCAATTTCTTTTTTTCAATGAGTCTGTGAACGACATCTAAAAGCTTTGGAGCCTTTTGCACCTCATCAAGAATAACCCAATCCAATGGAACATTCTTTTTTATTTTATCTAAAACATCAAGCTCTAATGCCTTGGGATTCCTTGAGTATCGGTCCTCCTGGTCTGGGTCTAATAAATCTATAAAAAATGGGTGTTTAGCCTCAAATTGTCTCTCAAGCCACGTTGATTTTCCTGTTCCTCGCGCGCCAAAGAGAAAAAAACTCTTCGTACTCATGGGGCTTAAAATTCGCTTGAACATACTCCATAATTGTCTGCCTTTTATGGAGTGAAGTCAATATTTGTCTGAGCATTAATTTTGAAAAAGAGTCGTCTAATTGGAATTGGCACGGTTTTTGATTTCAAAACCGATGGAGCCGTTGTTAATCTTAGCACAAATGCGAGCAAGCGTAGCATTTGAGCTTAGATTAACAGGTGTAAGCTCTTTTCTTATCGAATACGAGTCCAGTGGACGAAGTATGAGATTGAAAAGAGGGTTAAGGCAGGTTTCCTGTTCTGGATGACAATGAGCCCTAATTTCGAAATTTTAAAAGCAGGTTCTTGGAAATATCTGGCTTGCGAAATCTTAAGAGTAAAGGGTCTTTTTCGAGTTTGAAATCTTGGGGTTTTATAGCCTCTTGAACATCTGATGTTGGGATAGCTTCTCGTTGTGCAGCATTATTTTTCTCAACAGAGGGTTTGTTTGCAGCAGTTGTATCCATTCCTCTATTTTCTGAAGTGATGGAAGACCACCCTACACTCACGCCCCCAAAAATATTATAATCAAAAGTAGGTTGCCATCCCTGAATGAAATAATCTGCTGGGTTCAATCCAATATCAGATCCCACCATAATCTGTATGGGAATTTTTACAGAAGGCTTCCACTTCAACCCGAGTGTTACATAGTGTGGATGTTGAAAAGGTTTTAAACCGCTACGCATAAGATATTCCAAAGTATATTCTGCACTAAAATCGATATATTTTGTTTGATATTCAAGACCCAGTGCCGGAGTGATTAAGTGATAGACCAGTTTAGGAAAAATAATAGTTTCAGA
>JACOXK010000104.1 GCA_016182335.1 Deltaproteobacteria bacterium
CTTATATTTTGTGAAAGTGCTTCCTTGTTCACTGTCTTTTTTATACGTGGTGAGTTTTGGGAGTGTCAATATTATGCCGATAGGTCATCTGAATGCTCCATAATAGAAAAAAATTCTTAAAGCTCCAGGAAGAGGTACTTGAAAACATCAAGAAGGAGGTGAAAACCCTTCTCGAAAAAATTCCACCTTCTTTGAGCAAGTATTATCAAGAGTATAAGAAAGAGTTTCGTCGTATTGAGTCTCTATCAAATAAAAAAGAGTTGATTGAGCAGGTTTTATCTTCTGACATTGTTTACAATGGAGACTTTCATACTTTTGAGCATGCCCAAAGAATGGCCTTAAGAATTCTTCGCGAAATCATTCATATGAAAAAGAAAATTATTTTTGCGACTGAAGTTGTTCTGATTAAACATCAGGATATTTTGAATAAATTCATTGCCGGAAAAATTTCTGAGAAAGATTTCTTAAAAAAAATTGATTATGATCAGACCTGGGGATTTGATTGGAAAAACTTTAAACCACTCTTTGATTTTGCAAGAAAATACAAGATTCAAGTTCTTGCTTTAAATTCAGCCCAAGCCCGTGGACAGTTGGAAATAAGCAAAGGTTCGGACATACCAAGAAGAGATCAGAATGCAGCAGAGATTTTGGCGCAAGCGCTCAAGCGTTATCCAGGTTATCTGATCTATGTACTTTTTGGAGATTTACACTTGGCGAGGAATCACTTGCCCACGAAAGTCGATCGGCTGGTGAGGCCCAATCCCACTAGAACGATTATCTATCAAAATAGTGAAACTGTTTATAGAAAGCTTGCACAGATGGGTAAAGAACACGATATTGATGTCGTAAAACTTGCCAAGGGGGTTTACTGTGTCAACAATGCAACCCCCTGGGTGAAGCTTCAATCTTACATTCACTGGAGAGAAAAAGTGGATGCTGTGCAGCCAAGGTTTTCAGGGGCCACCTTCGGCTTTGAATCTGAGCACATTGTAGATTATACAGACCAAATACTTCATTATTTGAAAGTGATTTGTCATTTTTTGGAAATATCGCCTTCTGGTCTGGAGGGTTTTTCTGTTTACACGTTGGATGATCTTGACTTTTTAGATGAGCTTAGAAAGAAGCTGCCACGGCGCCACTTTTCTTGGATTCAGAAGCTTGTTAGATCTGCGAAAAGCTTTTATGTGCCACGAGAAAGACTGATATATCTCTCTGACCTTAATATTAACGAAGCGGGCGAAAATGCAACTCAGTTTCTTTATACTCTTTTAAGTGGTTGGAATTATTTTTATTTACCCTTGGAATTTCAATTTTATTCTGACATCGTTCGTCATGCCCTTGGTTTTTTTGGCTCTAAGGTTATTAACCATAAAAGAAAATCAGAGAAACTTCTAGACTGTGAGGAATTTGCCCATCGATCGGACCTAGGAAGTTCAGAGAGGGTATTGTTCAAGCAAACGGTAGCTCAAGCTGTTATAAACGCCAAAAAAAGAGAGGACGAATATTTAAAAACAAAAAAATATGAATACCCATTTAAGAAATATCGATCTTCAGGCAAGCTTGAGATGACAAACTTGAAGCTTGGGATGACAGGGCGGATTGAAAAGTCTTCGAAGTGGCGATTGATTGTTGTGGAAGCTTCGAAAATTCTTGGACAGATGCTTGGGGATAGGCTGTATCGAGGTGTTATTATAGGACAAATCAGTCTTGAGGACGTTCGAAAAATTTTTAGAAAAAAAATGAATTCTGAAACTGCAGCTCTGAGTTTTTATCTTCTCCTCATTGATGAGCTCTCGTCAATACGTTTAGTTTATAAAAGCAGAAAAGAACACCTTTGATTGACTTTAAATCATTATTTGCCATCATGGAATCTATGAGGTTGTGGTGGTGGTTGTGTGCTGTATTGTGTCTTCTTTCGAGTCCGCCCGCATTCTCGACGAAAATTGTTGTTAATCTTGAACAAGCGATACAAACTGCACTTAAAAAAAACCCTGAAATTCGTGAAGCCGATATTTTGGTTGGTGTCTCAGAAGGGCAATTAGAGGAAGCCAAAGCGGCTCAATATCCAAAAATCGAAACACTTTCCTTCATGGCTCCTATCTTTAGGATTACCGGCAATGCTTTGGACTCGAGCCGTTTTACAGACATCTGGGGGTACTATTTTAAATCAGAGGGAAAGGGTTATATCCCGCTTTATACCTGGAATAAAATATCCAGTTTTAAAGAAGCAGCTCGCAACAAAATCATTGTCGATAAAAATAAAACCAAAGAAACAATCAATGAAGTCATTTTTAAAGTAAAAGAGTATTTTTATACTTATCAATTAGCCTGGACGCTTTCCAAGGAGGGAAAAGATCTTCTGGATAAGGTCGAAAAAGTTATCAAAAAAGCGCAAGAGCATGTGGAAAAAGAAACAGGGGAGGTCACTCGGGTGGACCTTTATAAACTCAGAGTCTTTCATGCCGCAGGTCTTGCGAAGCTCAACAAAGCAGTTATCGGACAGGATCTTACAAAGTCAGCGTTAGCCATGCAAATAGGTTATGATGCAAATTCTGATATTGATATTGAAAAACACAAAATCTCTCAAGATCTAAGCCCCATGAAAGATTTAAGTTTCTATACAAACCTTGCTCTCCAACATCGACCTGAGATGCAGCAATTGAAACATGGCTTGGCTGCCAGGGATGCACTGGTTCGTGCTGAAAAAGCAAATTATTTTCCTATGATCGCTCTAGGGGGCGCTTATGATATTGGAGAGAGCAATGTGGTAGAGGATCAATATAGCTACTTTGCTCATGATCCCTACAATATATCCAGATTTGGGGCTGCGATTGCTTTCAAATGGGATATCGATTTTTTTACAACAAAGGCCAAAGTCAAGCAAAAGAGGGCAGAGCATGACGCTCTCATTGCAAAAAATGAATATGCCGTCAGGGGTATTCCCATGCAGGTCAAAAAAGCCTTCTTGCAGGCTAAAGAGTATGAAAAAAATATTGGATATGCTCGTGAAGGAAAAAAGAATGCAGACAAGTGGTTTCTTAATGCAGGTTTTGGAACTGCTTTTGGATTAGGTGAGGTTAAAGACACCTTGGAAGGAGGCGCTGCGGCTGCGATGATGCTTAAAGATTATTATCAGGCAATTTTTGACTACAACATGGCTCTTTCAGAGCTTTCTAAAGTTACTGGCATAGAAGTTACACAGTTGAAATACTAACTCATGAACACCCAGATGTTGAGCCACATGACTCACACTTCAAACATGAGCCATTACGAACCATCGTAAATTGACCACACTCAGAGCATGCATCCCCCTCGTAACCCTTCATTTGAGCCAAAGCTACTTGTTCAGCTCGTGCATGTTGGGCATGACCGTTGCCATTCCATTGTTCCGTCATCGCGAGAGATGCTTCGGCATCCCGTGGCGATCTAATATGAGATTCTCCACTTGCGTTCAGGATGACAGGAGGGACGCTCAGGGTGACGGAAGTGGTATCAGTAGCCACTCTAGGAAGAACATAGTTCTGAACAGCCGTTATTCCTTTGCTTTTTGGTCGAAGCTCCCCAACATCTTCAGGTGCGACATGAACCAAATCATGGCGGCCTAAGTAAGTCATTGCTAACTCTCTAAAGATAAAATCAATAATGCTCGTAGCCATTTTGATGTGATCATGATTCGTGACAATGCCATTGGGTTCAAATCTTGTGAACGAAAACTGATGTACAAATTCTTCAAGAGGCACGCCATATTGTAGCCCTAAAGAGACAGCAATGGCAAAACAGTTCATGACACTTCGCAATGCCGCTCCTTCCTTATGCATGTCTATAAAAATCTCACCTAATGTGCCGTCTTCATATTCTCCAGTCCTTAGATAAATTTTATGACCACTGATTTCTGCTTTTTGAGTATATCCCGAACGTCTGTTTGGCAGAGGTCTTTTTTGTGCTACTTCACGAACCACAATACGTTCAGAAATTTTCTCTATTTTTTCATGTTGAGAATCCGACATGAGAATTTCGGCCCAATCGGCGGAAACAGTGTTTAGAGGCTGCGATAGTTTGGACCCGTCTCTGTAAATGGCTAGTGCTTTGATCATGAATTGCCAGGAGTCAAAATAAAGTTTTTGAATATCAGAAACACTAATGTCATGGGGCATGTTAATTGTTTTTGAAATAGCACCTGAGATAAACGGCTGGCATGCAGCCATCATTTTAATGTGAGCGTTGTAGTCGATGCATCGTGTTCCGTATCTTCCACACTTATTGGCACAATCAAAAACGGGATAGTGTTCTTTTTTAAGATGAGGAGCTGCCTCCAAGGTCATAGTGCCACAGCAAAAATCATTAGCTCTTTGAATATCGTGTGCTGTAAAACCCAATTCAGCAAGCACATTGAAATTGAGCTGATTCATTTTATCGACATCAAAGTGCAGTGTTTCTTGGCAGAACTTTTCTCCCAACGTCCATTTATTAAAGGCAAATTGAATATCAAAGACAGAGGGTAATTGTTCTTCTACTAGTGAAAGAATTTCAGATGTGAAGCCCTTTGCCATAAGAGCTTCGTGATTGATGGCAGGAGCATCTTTTAAAGTTCCTCTGCCTTTTCCATAATCAATAATTTCTTGAACTTGTGCTTTGGAATAACCTAGTTTCTTAAGCGCTGTCGGTACAGATTGGTTAATAATTTTGAAGTAGCCACCACCTGCAAGTTTTTTAAACTTAACAAGAGCAAAATCCGGCTCAATGCCTGTTGTATCGCAATCCATGACAAGACCTATAGTCCCTGTTGGGGCGATAACAGTGACCTGAGCATTGCGGTACCCATGCGCTTGTCCAAGTCGTAGAGCCTCATCCCAAACATGTTTTGCCGTATCTATAAGTTTTTGGTTTGTATACTTGGGATTTAATCCTAAGGGTGCAACCGTTAGCCCTTCGTATTCATGAGCCTTGGCATTGTGTGCCGCGCGCCTATGGTTGCGAATGACGCGCAACATAGCATCTTTGTTTGTTGAATAATTTTTAAAGGCGCCAAGCTCTTTGGCCATAGAAGCACTCGCTAGATAAGCCTCCCCGCACATGATAGCTGTGAGGGCAGCCGAAAAGTTTCTGGCCTCTGGACCGTCGTAGGGAAGTCCCATCATCATTAGAAGGGCTCCGATATTGGCATATCCTAAGCCCAGTGTTCTAAACTCAAAACTCCTCTGAGCAATTTCTCGGCTTGGGAATTGAGCCATAAGTACAGAAATCTCAAGAACAATCGTCCAAAGCCTACAAGCATGGCGGTATAGTTCAATATCAAATTCTTCAGTATCTGGGTTGTAAAACTTTGCTAGATTTAAAGAAGCTAGGTTGCAGGCTGTATCGTCTAGAAACATGTACTCAGAGCAGGGATTCGAGGCATTTATTCTGCCGCTTTCAGGGCACGTGTGCCATTCATTAATGGTCGTATCAAATTGAATGCCTGGGTCTGCACAAGACCAAGCGGCATAGGCAATTCGATCCCACAGATCTGTTGTTTTAATAGAATGAACGACTGAGCCGTCCGTGCGTGAAGTCATGTGCCAGAAATCATCTTTTTCAAGAGCTGCAAAAAAAGAATTTGGAATACGAACCGAGTTATTAGAATTTTGTCCACCTACTGTAAGGTAAGCCTCTGAATTCCAATCTGTATCCAAATCTAAAAACTCTATACTCTCATAACCCTGCTTTGCTAACTGGATGGTCCTCAAAATATAATTCAGGGGAATCTTACAGGCAGAAGCCTCTTTGACAGCCGTTTTCAAAGTTTCATTTTCTTTTAAATCAAAAGCCTTGTCGGCAAGAGTTTTATATTCAGCATGGCAGGCGACGAGAATTTTTTGCAAGTAAGCTTTTGTAGATTGAGAACCAGATACAAGTGAGACCACTTTTTGTTCTTCTCGCACCTTCCATTCAATAAAATTGAGAATGTCAGGATGGTCTAAATCAAGACAGACCATTTTTGCAGCTCGCCTTGTTGTGCCGCCACTTTTAATAGCGCCAGCAGCTCTATCTCCGATGGCTAAAAAGGACATGAGCCCAGAAGAAACGCCTCCACCTGAGAGTTTTTCACCACAACCCCTTAAAGAACTAAAATTACTGCCGGTACCAGAACCGTATTTAAAAAGGCGCGCCTCTCGAACCCACAAATCCATGATGCCACCTTCATTCACGAGGTCGTCTTTAATGGACTGAATAAAACAGGCGTGAGGTTGAGGTCTTTCATAGGCTGTTTTCGAAACGCACAACGTTTCTGTTGTTGGATCTACATAATAGTGTCCTTGAGCATGCCCCTCAATGCCATAGGCCCAGTGAACACCTGTGTTGAACCACTGAGGACTATTCGGCGCTGCCACTTGATGAATGAGCATGGATGCAATTTCATCATAAAAATTGTGAGCATCCTTTTTAGAATCGAAATAACCGTGTTTTTCACCCCAATGTGTCCAACACCCAGCCATGCGATGAACAACTTGTCGAACATCGCTTTCTCCATCGGCGTCTGGTTGGCTATAAGAGGATTTTTTCGAGGCCTTTTTAAGACCCGCCTTTCGAAAATATTTTTGAGCTAAAATATCGGTAGCAACCTGAGACCAAAAACTGGGGACCGTGACATTGTCAGAAGAGTAG
>JACOXK010000105.1 GCA_016182335.1 Deltaproteobacteria bacterium
TAGAGGAATAAACCTTAAGTCTTGTGAATATGAATCTTTTCTACAGGTTTAACTCTGTCTTTGAGCTGCTTTGCAATTTCTAGAATAGCTTGAGATTCTTGAGAGTTTAGATTCTGCTCGACAAAGGGAAGCCCAGAGTCGCCGCCCTCTCGAATCTGTGTTTTGAGTGGAATAGCTCCTAGATAATGATATCCCCATTTTTCAGCTGCTTTTTGACCACCCCCATGACTAAAAATTTCATCACGCTCACCACAGCGCGAACAGAGGTAATAACTCATGTTTTCAACAATACCCAAAATTGGAATGTGAACTTTTTCAAACATTTTCACACACTTTTCAACATCGGCTAGAGCCACGTCCTGAGGGGTTGTAACAATAACGGCACCACTAAGAGGAATAAGTTGAGAAAGAGAAAGCTGCGTATCTCCCGTGCCAGGAGGTAAATCGATCACAAGATAATCAAGGTCTCCCCACTCAACTTTTTTAAAAAACTCTTCTAAAAGCTTATGAATCATGGGGCCACGCCATACAATGGCTTGCCCAGGTTCCGTAACAAAGCCAACAGACATAAGTTTTAAGCCGTAATTTTCGAGTGGAACAATTTTGCCCTGAGGTGTTGCTAAGGGCTGAGAGCCAACTTTTTTCATAAGCAAAGGAATGCTAGGCCCATAAATATCTGCATCTAAAAGACCTGTTTGAAACCCAAGTTTTGCTAGCGCCACAGCTAAATTGG
Source organism: Deltaproteobacteria bacterium (assembly GCA_016182335.1). GTDB lineage: Bacteria > Bdellovibrionota > JACOXK01 > JACOXK01 > JACOXK01 > JACOXK01. The sequence goes on from JACOXK010000105.1 coordinate 734, forward strand.
CAGCAACGGTAGATTTACCAACCCCGCCTTTGCCAGAAGCAACAGCAATAACGCTCTTCATGTGTGATTCTACACTTGCAGCCACAGCAGGCGGGTGTTTTCCGTCCAGAATACTAAACTCTACTTTATATTCCTTAAGTCCAAGTGGAGTTAATGCTGTATTAATTTGCGATTCTAATGATTTTTGAATGCCTTGTTCGTGTGGATGAAGTTCAAAATTCAATTTAGCAATGTTGTCGCACACAGAAACATTCTTGAGGTATTGCCCCTCAAGAATAGAATGCAGAGACAGCGGACTTTTAACTTTTTCGAGCGCAGAAAGTATGTGTTCTTTCGTGATCGGTTGATTCATAATGAATCCTTAATCAGCCAACTTTTTACACTTTTACTTTTACAATTGCAAATAGGACCTGCTTGACGGGTATAGATGGCTTTGAGAATAAAAAGGAAGATGACATCTGAGAAATCCAAAAGCCTGCAAGAGACTTATGCACCACAATCCATCTGCTTTGGATGCGGACCAGCTAATGAAAAAGGACTGAAAATCAGAAGCTTCCCGCTGGATGGAAATGTAGTGTGTGAATGGCAACCCCAAAGCCATCATGAAGCCTTTCCTGGCATGATGAACGGTGGCATTGTTGGCGCACTTCTGGATTGTCACTCCAACTGGACGGCGGCCTGGCACTACATGCAAGAAAATAAACTCACAGAACCTAACAGCACTGTTACAGCCGAATTTCATGTCAAACTTTTAAAGCCCGTTCCATCTGCCGAAAAAATAAAACTTGAAGCACGCATTGTTGAAAATCAGGGACGCAAAATGAAGGTTCATGCAAAGCTTTTTGCCAACAATGAAATATGTGCAACCTGTGATGGGTTGTTTGTAGCTGTAAAACCTGGCCACCCCGCATATGGCAGGTGGTAGAGTTTTAGTGTGGCTACAAAAAATTTAATTGTATTTATTCTTGTAACGGGATCATGTGCCTCGTTTTTTTTCTTTATGTCCAAAAGAATCCGTTGGATCCTCAAGGGCACTAAAGAAAATCGGTTTGATCACATAGGCCTGCGACTTAAAAAAGTTCTCGTTAACGTTTTTGGACAAAAGCGACTTCTCAAAGAAAAAGTAGCTGGAGTTATGCACTTTTTTATTTTCTGGGGGTTTATTTTTATTACCATTGGCACCATTGAAATTCTTGTCAACGGTATTGTTCCTGGCTTTTCTCTAAATTTTTTTCCCAGTTTTATTTATTCTACAATTAAGGGTTTTGAAGATTTATTTTCTCTCATTGTTGCCATCGCCATTCTTTTTGCTCTGTTTCGAAGATTAGTTATCAAGCCCAAAAGAATGGCCGATAACCCACTTTCAGCGAAATTTGATGCTCTTTTGATTTTGTCTTTGATCTTTGGTGTTGTTTCTACAAACCTTCTTTTGCATGCTTTTGAGTATCAATACGTATCTCAATCCATAACAGAAAATCGCTATGGTGCCCTCTTCGTGCTGATGCCAATCTCTTATTCGATAAGTAAATTGCCTTTCATTTTAAATCTTTCAGTAGAACAACTTCATTTTTATAAAGATTTTTTTTGGTGGGCCCACGTTGGTATTATTTTAAGTTTTCTCAATTATCTTCCCTTTTCAAAACATCTTCACATTATGATGGCTCTTCCCAATGTGTTTTTTAATACTCTCAATTCGACTGGAAAAATCGCTAAACTCAACTTGGAAGAAGAAGGCGTTGAGAAATTTGGCGTAGGAACTTTGGAAGACTTCTCCTGGAAAGACCTTCTGGATACGTACGCTTGTACAGAATGTGGACGATGCAATGTATACTGTCCAACATTTAACACGGGAAAGGATTTAAAGCCTAAATCTTTGATCGCTGATTTGCGACATCATTTGTACCACGAAGGAAAAAGACTTTTAAATGGCACAGAGAGCACTCAAAAATTGATTGGTGGAGCGATTTCTGAAAATACGATTTGGGATTGCACAACGTGTGGCGCCTGCCAGGAAGCATGCCCAGTATTTATTGAACACATCCCTAAAATAATTGATATGCGAAGACACCTAGTTCTGATGGAAGGAAAGATGGAACCTGGGATGCAAGAATTTTTTAATAATATGGAAAATTATTCCAACCCCTGGGGGTTACCTCAGAATAAACGTGACGCATGGACGCAAGAACTTTCTTTTAAAGTCCCTGTGTTTTCAGAGCTATCCGAACCTGAGAGAAAAAAAATTGAATATCTGTATTTTGTGGGGTGCTCTGGATCCTACGATGAAAGAAATCAAAAAACATCACGTGCTTTTGCAAGGCTTTTGAATAAAGCGCACGTTACTTTCGCCATTTTGGGTAAAGAAGAAAAGTGTAATGGAGACCCTTCTAGAAGATTGGGAAATGAATATCTAGCACAATCCCAAATTCAAGAAGTTTCGAAAACTTTCCAAAAGTACAATATTAAAAAAATTCTCACGCAATGCCCACATTGTTTTAATACTTTTAAAAATGAGTATCCCGAATTTGGCAGTAACTACGAAGTAATACATCATACAACTTTTCTCAATCAACTTTTAGAGGAAGAGAAGCTTAAAATTAAAAAAGGGCTCAAAGAAAAAATAACATTTCATGATTCCTGTTATTTAGGTCGACACAATCAAGAATATGAATCACCCAGAGCTATTCTTAAAAAAATTCCTGACTTAGAGCTTTCTGAAATGCCAAGACGAAAAGAAAATGGATTTTGCTGCGGAGCCGGCGGTGGGCGCATGTGGGTGGAAGAAAGTAGGGGACATAAACGCATTAGTGTTGAGCGTCTAGAAGAGGCTCTTGAAACAAAGACACAAAAAGTAGCCATGGCCTGTCCCTACTGCATGACAATGTTAGAGGATGCCACGAAAGTAAAACAAGTGGAAAAAGAAATTCAGACTCTAGACGTTGTCGAAATTTTGGATTCAGTAGTAGGCTAAGTCAGACTGCCACTTTCACTGAATTTCCTTCAACTGTCACTTTATAGGTCTTAACACCCCCAGGCATACCAATGGCATTTTCACCTGTTTTGACGTTAAACTGCCAGCCATGCCATGGGCAGGTAACAATGTCATTTTGAAGATAGCCCTCACCTAAAGGACCGTGCCTGTGAGGACATTGGTTATCGATAGCAAAAAAATCGTCCCCAACACGAAATAGGGCGATTTCTTGGCCCTTTGCATCAACAACTTTACCCTGACCCGGTTTTAAATCATCTTTTTGTGCTACCGTTATTAATTCGGACATCTTGATATCTCCTACAATTAAAGTTAATTGTGCTGACAAAAGAAGGGTACAATAAATATAAACACTAAAGTGTGTCAAGAAAACAGGCGAAATAGATATATATGGTAAAAATAACTCTTATTCCTGGCGATGGCATAGGCCCAGAAATTACAAAAGTCGTAAAAACCATTTTTCAAGAACTTAAACTTCCTATCGAATGGGAAGAATGCCTAGCAGGGCAGACGGCACTTGAAAAATTGAACGACCCTCTGCCCAAAGAAACAATAGATTCTCTTTCAAGAACAAAACTTGGATTAAAGGGACCACTTGCGACCCCCTCTATTGAAGGATTTAAAAGTATTAATCTTACTTTGCGGCAGCACTTTAATTTATACGCCAATTTAAGACCTACGAAATCTTTTCAGGGCATAAAAACTCGATATGACAATATTGACTTAGTTGTTGTTCGAGAAAACACAGAAGAACTTTATTCAGGTATTGAGCGCTTTGTCGGGCGAAATAGAGAATCTGCTGAAACTATTTCGGTTGTAACTAAAAAGGGAAGTGAAAGAATTATTCGCTTTGCTTTTGAATACGCTTTACAAAATAAAAGAAAAAAAATCACTCTTGTTCACAAGGCAAATATACTGAAATGTACAAGTGGTTTATTTTTAGCAGCTGGGAGAAATATTGCGAAAGAATATCCGAAAGTAAAATTTGATGAAAAAATTATTGATAATATGTGCATGCAACTTGTTATGAATCCTCAGCAATTTGACGTTATTGTTTCAACAAATTTGTTTGGAGATATTTTGTCGGATTTAACAGCGGGGCTTATTGGGGGGTTAGGCATTGCACCTTCTGCCAATATTGGAGAAAGTACCTCGATTTTTGAAGCCGTTCATGGCAGTGCCCCCGATATTGCTGGAAAAAATGTGGCTAACCCGACAGCTTTATTATTATCTGGAGCCATGCTTTTAGATCACTTGAATCACCCTGTTGAATCAGAAAAAATCCGAAAAGCAGTGGCAGAAGTCATCCGAGAAGGCAAATATTTAACTCGCGACTTAGGTGGAAAAGCTTCGACAACTGAATATCAAAATGCAATTCTCAAAAAACTTTAGTAGTCGTCATTGCGAGGTTTACAAAGCAAACCGCGGCAATCTAATATATGCTGAATTTAAATATCGATCCTTCGCTGGCGGCCCAGGAGGGCAAGCTTAAGCGAAGTCAGCTCATTAAAGCAGAAGCCCTCAAACAGGGTTTTGATTTAGTGGGTATTGCTCGTCCTCAGATTTCTGAAGAAGAGAACTCTTTTTTTGATCGTTGGTTATCAAGCGGTTTTGCTGGCAGCATGCAATATATTTCAAAAAACTCCGACAAAAGAAAAAATCCTTATCTTATTTTGCCCTCTGTAAAATCAGTTCTGTGCTTTGGACTTAATTACTATACTAAAGAAAGTACCGGCCCTATTTCGAACTACGCCTGGGGGGACGATTACCATGATGTGTTTCTTAAAAAACTTAATAATTTTTCTTTGTTTTTGAAAAGCGAATTTGCCTCTCATATCGAAACAAAAGAATATGTCGATACAGGCCCCTTACTTGAAAGAAGTTTAGCAGCACAGGCTGGCTTGGGCTGGATAGGTAAAAATACATGTCTTATTAATAAAAATCAGGGCTCTTATTTTTTTCTTGGGGAAATCCTTACGAATCTGGAACTTGCTTTTGATAGCCCTGCAACAGATCACTGTGGCTCGTGTACAGCTTGTCTTGATGCGTGCCCGACACAGGCCTTTACGCAATCGGGTATTTTAGATTCCAATAAATGCATTTCTTATCTTACGATTGAATATCGAGAAGAAGAGTTCCCAGAAGATTTAAAAGACAAAATGGGGCATCATTTTTACGGTTGCGATATATGCCAGCAAGCCTGCCCTTGGAATAGTAAAGCACAGCCCTGCGATGAAAAGTCTTTTTATCCTCGAGATGACTTTGAAAACCCAGATTTAAGAAAGTGGCAATCAATGACCGAAGAAGAGTTTCATAAGAAGTTTCGAAACAGCCCTATGAAAAGAGCAAAGCACAAAGGGCTGCTTCGAAATATTCAGCGTTTAATAATAAAAAAGCCCAAAGTTGCTTAACTCCAGGCTTTTTATAGGTATGAAAAAAATTAACTACTCTTGTTCTTCTAGATTGATATCAACCTTGTCATTAGCTACACATCCATTATGAGATTTATGAGTTATTCTCTTTTCTGCTCTACCATTATTATTTATGAGGGTAACGCTTGCTGTTAACTTAGTGTGGTTAAAGTCAATTTGTAATCTGTCTTTTGGACCACTAGTTATATCCAAACCTTCAAAAGTATAAGTTGTTTGAGGAGGATCGGTTTCAAGAGATACGGAACTTATCAAAGGAACGACAGCAGTTGTATTATTATCAAAGAAACCAGCCAATCTCTTGTTAAGATCAACATAGAGGGTCCATTCTGCTATACCTCCAACATTGCCACAAGAGAACTTTGTTGGGATTCCAGGTTTTCTTCTAGTTTTTTTCTTTTTTTCGATTTTTA
>JACOXK010000106.1 GCA_016182335.1 Deltaproteobacteria bacterium
ACATTAGGATTTTCTTTGTCTCGCATCCAGTGGTACGGGTCTTTTAACTCCACACCATGAATATGCATGACGTGGTCAGACTTCGTCGGTTTTGGAGGGATCATATTCTCTAACATAGCGGCCTTGATACTGAAGCTCAATTTAATTGGCAAGTTTTAGTATTCAGATTGCTTTCTATTTTAAAAAATGTATCGTAACGAAAATTGACCCGCCTTCGCTGAAAAGCTGCGGCGTGGCACAGGAGGCCGACATGAAAATATTTCTTACTCTTTTGTTGAATGTTTTATTTTTTTCTTCCCTTTGTTTAGCAGATAATTCGCTTACTCTTCCAGCGGGGAGATTTAGGGCACGGATTAAGCCCATTTATTCTCCTAAAATTACAACCCAATATAATAACGAAACTCTTGAAGAGAGCCTCGTGAGCAAGTTTGCCGTTGGCGTAGATATTCCAACAGCACAGGCTCTGAGTAAAGAATTGGCTTACCTTATGCAAACTTCTAACCCGCCAGTGAATTATCTTGGACAGTTCAAACCCGATTTACAAGTTTCAACTTTAATTCTTGGAACAGCGCTGGAATACGGAGTGACTGAAAAGTTAACGGCTGGACTCATTGTTCCTGTTGCTATGGCAGCAACGAAATTCAAATTAGATTTTGAAAAATCTCAAGAAGCCTTAAGCAGCCCCAACCCACAGATTAGATACATAGACGTTGTGCATAAAGTTGAAGCCATTGCACAAAGTAAAGGCTACACTGAATTTTCAGATTGGGCTGGAATCGGTTTGGGAGATGCAGAGCTTGGAGTTAAATATCACGCTCTTAATACAGCACAATGGTCCTTTGCCATTAAATCTGGATTAAGAATTCCTACAGGCCGAGTAGATGATCCTGATAATCTGACAGATATTGGTTTTGGAGATGGACAGTGGGATGTTGGTACCACTTTTCTTTTAGATTATAAACCGCTAAGCGATCTTCTTTTAAATCTTGAGGCTCGCTTTACAATACAACTTCCTGACAAAGAAAAATTACGTGTGCCAGGAATAGGTGAGCTTTTTACTGATAAAAAAGATGAACTTTCCAGAAACTTGGGTGATCATATTCAAGCGGCTCTCACGGCTCAATATAATCTTTTTAAATTGTTTAACTTAAATTTATCCTATAATTTTCTCACGAAAGGTTTAGATTCCTTTCAATCCGATAAAGCTGGCATGAATGTCTCGGGGTTGGGTTTAAAGACTTCTCAACTCAAGCATTCTATAAATTTCGGGACTGGGTTTTCAACTTTACCCTGGTTTTTAGATGGAAAGTTTAAACTTCCTATGGACGTAGGCCTTAATTTAGAGCTTCCATTTTTGGGTAAAAACGTTCTTAAAGCAACCTCTTTCAACCTGGAATATAAATTCTATTTCTGATAGTGGAATACCCTTGTCATGAAATGTACGGATTTAGGGCTTATAACTGTTAGTGAATCAACTCGTCTGCAAGAAGAAGAGCGCAAGCTCGTTCTCCAAGGTGAAAGCCTTGGGCGTGTATTTTTCTGCGAGCACCCGCACACCATTACCCTAGGTCGAAAACTTGAAAAGCATATCGATGATATCAAAAAAACACTCCCCTCTTATCTGGAGGTTCTTGCCTTAAGCCGCGGTGGAGAAATGACATACCATGGCCCCGGACAAATTATTATTTATCCTGTTTTTTCTCTTGATGAAAAAAAATTAGGTATTCGAGAGTATGTGACACTTCTTGAAGAAAAAATTGCAACAGTTCTTAATTCTTATGGAATCCAAACACAAATAAACTGCAAGCACAGAGGGGTATGGCATGAGGATCAAAAACTTGCCTCTGTGGGCGTTCATATCTCTCGGGGCGTGTGCATTCACGGTGTGGCACTCAATGTATCGTGTGATCTTTCCTTTTTTTCATATTTCAATCCGTGTGGATTGAATCCAAATCAAATAACTTCTATGTCAGTCCTTCTCAATCGCGAGATTCCACTTTCAGAAGTTAAAAATAAAATCATCACCCAATTTATATCCTTCTAGTATGTAAATATTTCATATGTCATCCTGAGGTGCTTCGCAGTAGCTCTGCATAAACTCCGCCGAAGGATCGATATTGATTCAAAATTAAAACCTGGCATGCGGTTTGCTAGTTGATTTCTGGATTTTAAAAAAAGGAGTTGTGTGATGAGAAGGCCAATATATTTTCTAAATGTTGCAATCTTCGCTTGTTTATTTTCTTTTTCGTTTTCTTATGCAGATAATAGCAACGATGAACTTCCCATCGAAGATATTATAACTGAAAAAAAAATTCATGAAGCATCGCCTAAAACACCGCTCATTAAAGACTATGAGTCTTATATTCTTTTGATGACAGATTCCGCTCCAAGATCTATCCAACTTGATTTTCTGATAGATGAATACCAGAGAATTAAAGGAGAAGAAGACATTCGAGCCCGAATCAAGGTTCGACTTTTTGAATTTGGAGAATCTTTTTCAGATGACAAAAATAGAACTGTTGGAAATTTTGTTGTTTTCGAAATTGATTCTGAAAAAATTGTAAGCTTTACTCTTCTATCCCAAGACACTATTACAAATTGGGGTATCTATAACTTTATTAATATCCCGACATCTCACTTGGGTTTTAGGCTTTTGAAATTTGCACCGGATTTTGAGTTTAAAAATGAAAAAACTCAGAGACTTCTCAAACAAAAAAGAGTTGATCTTTATGAAATTGATCTTCCCACTCCTTTCGTTGATCAAAAATTAACTGACTCTGGAAGTATTCGCGTTTTGATGGAACCTCGCTTAACTTATGGCCTGGGTTTGAGAAAAAATGAACCTGGAGCAGCTCTTCAAAAACGATTTTATTCCAAAATCAAGGATTCACCTGATATTTATGCTCAGCTTTTTGGAGCCTCACTTAATCTTCTTTTTCTTTTGGACTCCGAAAACAATGCACAGAAGGCTTGGAAAATAGGAGCCAGTGCTTCGGCTCAATTTGAAAGAGCTAAGGAAATTCATCAACGCAAGGAATACGACGTTGGTTTTGTTGTGGCTACCCCAGAAATGCAACACGAATCAGGAGCTGGAGTCAGTCTTGAATTCCGATATGATTACAATGATTTTAATATGCAGACTTATATTGGAAAAGATGGGCAACCTGGCAAGCACCCTCGTGTTTTTAGATTGAAAGATTTCTCTGATAATGACCACCGCGTAAGTTTTGGTCTTATTTTTAGATTTTAATCAGATTGAGAATCTTCATTGACAAGTGAACGATCGTTCACTTACACTGTGCTTATGCCGAGTGTTGAACAAGCTGGACAAAAAATAAGAGCTTTCTATCAAACTCAACGAAGAATGCCTTCTTTCGCAGAGGTAGCGAAACTTTTTAATTATGCCTCTAAAATGTCAGCCCATCGGCTCATTGAAAAACTTGTCCAAAAAAAAATTCTACTCAAAGATAAAAAAGGAAAATTAATTGCTACCCCTTCTATTGCTCTACCCCTTTTAGGCCACGTTCAAGCAGGTTTCCCATCTGCTGCTTCTGAAGAATTAATCGATACTTTAAGTCTTGATGAATATCTTATTCGCAACCCAGATCAAAGTTTTATGCTCAAAGTCACGGGAGATTCTATGATCGACGCAGGCATTCATCCGGGAGATATTATTATTATTGAAAAAGGCAAACAGCCACAAAATGAAAATATAGTACTCGCGCAGGTTGATAGAGAATGGACTTTGAAGTATTTTATAAAAAACAAGGATGGGAGTGTTTTCTTAAGGGCTGCCAATTCACGATATAAAGATATTCACCCCAAAGAAGAACTGTCCTTAGGAGGTGTCGTGAAAGCTGTGATCCGAAGGTACTCATGAAACCTTTAATGTTAGAGTCTTGGCCACAGGCTATCGCGCATTTGGATGCAGACGCCTTTTTTGCAAGCGTTGAACAGGCGCTACATCCCGAACTCAAAGGCATGCCTGTTATTACGGGGGCCGAACGAGGAATTGTAGCTGCCGCTAGTTATGAGGCTAAAGCACTGGGAATTGGCAGAGGAGTTCCTTTAAGTGAAGTCAAAAAGAAAGCTCCCCACTGTATTTTGCTTCCTAGTGACTATGAAACCTACAGCCTTTATTCGAGCAGACTGTATCATATCATCCGACGTTTCACTCCCACCATTGAAGAATACTCCATTGATGAGGCTTTTTTTGATTTAACGGGTTTGCGTCGTCTTTACCGCTGCTCTTATTGGGGTGTTTTGCAAAAAATTCAGGAAACAGTTCACGCTGAGTTAGATATTCCTGTTAGTCTTGGCGTTTCGCTTTCTAAGACTCTGGCTAAAATTGCTTCAAAGTGGTGTAAACCTAAAGGGCTTACGGCTATTCCTGGTAGAAAAATTCACGAATATCTTGCTCAAACCCCCATTATTTCAGTATGGGGGTTTGGAAAAAGTACCACTGCATTCTTACAGAAAAAGAACATTCAGAACGCCTATGATTATGTACGCCAGCCCTTGCCAACAGTTAAAAAATGGCTTGGGAAAGTAGGTGTTGAAAAATACAGAGAATTGCGTGGAGAGGCTGTTTATCCGCTACAACTGGAAGAAAAAACAACCTATACCAGCATTCAAAAGTTTAAAACTTTTACACCTTGTGGAGACAAAGAAATTATTTACGCCAGAGCGCTTCGAAATCTTGAATCTGCCTGTATCAAAGCTAGGCGCTATGGTCTGTCTGCCTCTTCTTTGACTTTTATAATTCGCGAGCACAATTTTCGAACACGCGGAACGGAAGTTTCTTTATCCAGATCTGAAAACTCTCCTTTGATTCTTAATCACTTTCTTAAAACTCTTTTTGAAGAACTTTATCAAAACTCAAAAACGTACCGCTCTACGGGTGTTGTCCTAGGACAACTTCAACCTACTTCTCATATTCAATTGGATCTTTTTGAAAATCCCATATCTGTTTTAAAGAAAACACAAGTTTATTCTGCCATCGATGAAATTAGCAAAAGATTTGGAAAACACACTGTCTTTCTAGGACCGTGCATCATGCTTCCCCCTTATCATGCCGGCATTCGAAGCCAGACACCTGAAAGAAAAACTCATCTCTTGAAAGGAGAGACGCAACGACAGCACCTAAACCTTCCTCTTTTGCATTACAAAGGTGTATAGGTCTATTTCTCTGCCATCTTGCAACACTTTTTAGATTCTGCTTGTATGTGAAATAGTATGTCGATAACTGTTTGGGCCTTTTTTTGTCTGTTTATTATTCTCATGTTGGCTCTCGATCTTGGGGTGTTTCATAAAAAACCGCACGCTATTTCTGTTAAAGAAGCTTTGAGTTGGACTCTCGTTTGGGTCATTCTTTCGATACTTTTTTGTATTGTTATCTATTTTATGTATCGCTCCAACCACCCAAATGGACCAGAGGCTGTCATGCAATACCTAACAGGTTACTTGATAGAAGAGTCTTTAAGTGTTGATAACATTTTTGTGATGGCTCTTATTTTTAACTATTTCCATATTCACAGAGAATTTCAACACAGAATTTTATTTTGGGGAATTCTAGGCGCTATCGTGATGCGCGGTTTTATGATTACAATCGGCATTGTTCTTATTCAACACTTTAGTTGGATGGTGTACGTTTTCGGAGCTCTGCTCCTGATCACCGCTATTCGAATGATGTTTTGGAATCAAGACAAACTCGAACCAGAAGAAAATTTTCTTTTAAACCTTGCAAAGAAAATTCTGCCTTTAGACATAAAATACAAAGGCGGTCATTTTTTTACAAAGCTCAACGGCAAAACAGCAATGACACCTATTTTTGTCACTCTTCTCATTGTAGAAAGCATGGATCTTGTTTTTGCCGTAGACTCTATTCCAGCTATTATAGCAATTACTCAGGATCCCTTTATTGTTTTTACATCGAATATTTTTGCTATTTTGGGCTTACGCTCACTCTATTTTGCTCTGGCAGGGCTTATGAACAAATTTGAATATATGAAAGTAAGTCTTACGTTTATTCTAGCCTTTATCGGAATTAAAATGGTTCTTTCACATCATCTTCCCATACCCACTGCCGTCTCTCTAGTTGTTATTATTTTAATATTGGTCATTGGTATCGGAGCCTCGATTATTAAGTCAAAACATATACATATCAATAAGAGTTACTAATATAGTTTCCCCCTTCCAAATAATAAAAAAATTGAATTCTACAAAAGTTTTTCAACTCTTATGAAATATTTGGGTATTTTTTAAATCTAGAGAATCTCGTTAAAATGATGATTGATAAAACGGGTCAATTTTTAACAATTTTCGATAAAGGTACAGGTAGTGACCCACAGTCAAAAATTATAACGTATCGATTATTAAACAATAGGCCATATCTGTGGCGGGTTCAAAAAGTACCTTTACCATATAAGACGTTTGATGATTTTGTTTCGCTGGCTCAGTGAATTCCCTAGGCCGGGCGAGGAAGTTCACAAAAATAGATCAGGAATTAATTCAGACTCATATTTTTCAGACTCATATTTTGGATTAACAAGATATTGAGAAAAATCTACTACACCATCGGCACGAAGAACCTCTTCATCAAGAAAAAAGTTGCCCGTACAAAGTTTACTTGGCTTTGTAAGAATTGAGTAAGCAGCATCAGCAACAATCCGAGGCTTTCGGGACCTTTGAATAACTTCATCCCCTCCTAATAAATTAGAAATGGCTGCTGTTGCAATCGTTGTCTTGGGCCATAAGGCATTAACTGCAATGCCATATTCTTTAAACTCCTCACTCATCCCTAGAACGCAGTGACTCATGCCGTATTTTGATATTGTGTATCCAAGGTGGTTGGAAAAACATTTTTTATCCAAGTTCAGAGGAGGCGAAATGTTAAGAATATGAGGATTTTGTGATTTTATTAAAAAAGGCAAACATAATTTTGAACACAAATAGGTACCTCGAACATTAACTTGATGCATAAGATCAAATCTTTTCATGGTTGATGAAGACACAGAAGAAAGGTCCACAGCCCCAGCGTTATTGATGAGAATATCAATACCTCCATATTTTTTTTGGGCTAAATCAAGTGCGTTTTGAACTTGATCTTCATATCGAATATCCACTTGAACAGCCAAAGCCTCTCCCCCAGCTTTTTCGATATCCTCTTGTGCTGAATAAATTGTCCCTTCAAGCCTTGGATGTGGGGTAACTGTTTTTGCAGCAATAATAATCTTTGCACCGTCGCTGGCTGCTCGAAGCGCAATAGCATTCCCTATTCCCCGGCTAGCCCCTGTAATAAATAAGACTCTCCCTTGGAGGGATAAACTTTTATTCACAAAATAACCCTCATAAGTTTTGTTTTTCCATTTACTACCTCATGTCAAAAATAGACTTACTTGCCAAGTCTTAAAATTTCCGCTGTCAGAATTTTCTCCGCGAGAAAATTCTGACAGCGGGAGACGGGATTCGAACCCGCGACCGCGGAGCCGTCATTGTTCTTGGCGAAAATATACAGCATTTGAGCCTAGAACAATAGGCGTAGATTCTTTT
>JACOXK010000107.1 GCA_016182335.1 Deltaproteobacteria bacterium
TTCGCCGAATCGAGGCGAGCCAACAGACAGGTTTACCCTTTACGCTTGAGTAATATTATTCAATGAATTGGAAGGTGGAGAGGATTTGACTTATTTCATCCTGATAATTTTCTGCGTAAATATCTTCCCAATCGACAGTATAGATGTAGCTTCCGCTTTTAAAGGCAAAGTAGGAAAAAGTTGTACCAGATGCTCCTGAAGTAAGGGTAAATGTTGTACCCGATAAAGAGCCGTATGATTTATTTTGAATATTGGAGATAGTCACGCCATCGTTTTTCTTACTCTGTATAAAATCATCAACAGTATTAATGGTAATAGGAGTATAACTGCCGTTATTGAAAATACTGGTATTAGTTCCAATTTCTGTTCGGGAAAACCTAACGGCTAATCCGTAATTTTTAGGAACATTGTTGTTTGTAGAATTAGGAGCTTTTAATATACCGCAGATAGGAGGATCTGCAACTGTCCAACCAGTCGGATAACTTACTTTAAATCCGCAAGTTGAAGTAAATATTTTGCTCCCTTCTTCTCCTTTATCCAAAAACCTGAAGGTGGAGAGGATTTGATTAAAAGTATCTTCATACTCCTTATTAGATAAATATCTAGCCCATATAGAATAAGATTTATCAGTGGGAGTAATTATATCTATCCAAATATAAGTATTTTTGGTGAACTCTCGTGAATAATATAATGAAGAGTTTTCTTCCATGCCGGAAGTTTATGCCTTTTTGAAAAACTCTTGTAAGTCTCTTGTGTCATTTTTGTAAATAAAAACTTATTAAAAAACATTCCACAGACAAAAAGAAAACATATTATTGAAAAAACATACTTACTCTTTCTAGGTAAATAATAAAAACCCACTGTCATACCAAAAACAATAAACGCAAAAAGAGTAGCTCTGGAATAAGAAAAAAAGACTGCTAAGGCAAAAATCAAAATATAACCCCATATGAAAAACCACTTTTTAGAATAAGTTTTATATTTTTTATAGAAAGCGCTCATTCCAAAAAATATAAAAAATAAAATAGCTGAATTGAGTGAACAGCTTACGGCACCATTGATAAATTTAATTCTCCCATCGCGAATAAAACCATAGTAATGAAGACCTTGAATCCATCTAATAATAAAAGGTTGATCCATTTCTATTTTTCCTGCATGTAAAAAAGAAAGCCAGGAAGGAAGCTTAGGCATAAGATAAAACGTATGAAGAAGGAGAGTAGATGAATATCCTAAAGCAAATAAAAAACCTATACAAAAAAGTGTTTTATAAATACGAGACTCTGAAACAAAAAACTTTCTCGATAAAAAGAAATACAGCACCACATATGAAAAAACCTCTGAAATTTTTGAAAGACTCTGAAAAGGATTGTCACTCAGTACAGAAGTTAAGACTGTAGCACCCAAGTAGATAAATAAAGCTCGCTCGAATATAAGTATATTTTTCATATTTAAAGCGAGCCACCTAGCGAAGCTTGAGTTTTACAGAAAGCGGGACACGGGATTCGAACCCGCGACCTCAACCTTGGCAAGGTTGCGCTCTACCAACTGAGCTACTCCCGCAATAAAAAGCAGAGTCGCCTTGTGTCTATCATAAAAACCTATCTAGGCAAGGATCAGAAATGACAAAATTCAATTCTTCATATAACACGTATTCCATGTCTGACATCGAAGTAAAAATCCAAAGATTAGGACACAACATTTTTAGTCAATGCCGAAAACAAACACCCTCTATTTTTAATAAAGACTGGTGGAGCGGAAAAATGCTGGACCTCTCCATGTCTAATAAAAACTTCAAACTCCAACTCTTTCGGTTTATAGATGTTTTTCCATCTCTTACATCCAACGAAGACATACGCCATCATATTCAAGAATATTTTAATAGAGATGACTTGCACCTTCCCGCAACATTAAAATTTGGCCTTCTTGCCATGACAGAGGGAATTACTTCGAGCCTGGCCCTTCTTGCTCTTAAAAAAAACATCCATCACATGGCAAAACTTTTTATTTCTGGACAAAACATTGAGGAGGCTCTCCCTCAGCTTAAAAACTTATGGGACAGTGAAATCTCCTTTACGACAGACCTCCTGGGAGAAAAGGCGCTTTGCGAAAAAGAAGCAGAAAATCACCTTCAGCAATACCTGAATCTCATTGAAAAACTCTCTCTCACTTCTTCTGCATGGAAGCAGAGTTCTCAACTTGAAACTGCATCCTGGGGAAAAATTCCTCGATGTAATATTTCAGTTAAAATTTCATCATTGAATTCTCAACTGGATCCGCTTAATTTTGACGAAAGTCTCATCGTCTTAAAAACAAGACTTCTTAAAATTTTTAAAAAAGCTCAAGATCATAACTGCACGGTCTATCTCGACATGGAACACTATGAACTCAAAGATTTCACTCTTGCTCTTTTCAAAAGTCTTTTAGAAGACAAAGCCCTTTCAAACTTCCAAGAAGCTGGCATTGTTCTTCAAGCTTACTTAAAAGATACGGAAAGGGACCTTCTTCAACTCATTGAGTGGGGAAGCTCTTATCAGAGAAAATTCTATGTCCGCCTTGTGAAGGGGGCTTACTGGGATCATGAAACAACTATTGCCCGGCTTCAAAACTGGCCCTGCCCTGTCTTTCAAAAAAAAGAGCATTCCGATGCCAATTACGAAAAACTCACGAATATTATTCTTGACCACACAAATGTAATTCGACCTGCTTTTGCAAGCCATAACATTCGATCTTTAGCCCATGCCATCACACAGGCGCATCAGAGAGATTTATCTCCAAACTCTTTTGAACTTCAGATGCTTTGGGGAATGGCAGAACCCATCAAAAAAGCTCTCTGCCAGATGGGCTACCGTGTCAGGGACTATGTACCTATTGGAGATCTTGTGCCAGGTATGGCATTTCTAGTTCGTAGACTTTTAGAAAACACTTCAAACGAATCTTTTTTAAGACAGAGCTTTGTAGACAATGAAGAGGCCTCTGGATTATTAAGAGCGCCCCATTTTGATGAGTAGAGGAGGATTTATGGAAACCTTATATGCGGATTTTAAAAATGAACCTTATCTTGATTTTTCAAAAGATGAGAACAGAAATAAAATTCAGAGCGCTTTAAAAAAAGTTAAAGGTTCTTTGGGTAAAAACTATAGTCCCATCATTGATGGAAAAATTGTCGCGTCTGCTGATTCTGGCGATGGCTCAGCACAATCCGTAAATCCAGCAGAGCCAGATATGGTTATTGGCTCCATAACAGAGGCCAGTGAAAATATAACTGAACAAGCGATTCAATCCTGTAAGAAAAATTTTATTTCTTGGGGAACCACGCCTGTATCAGAAAGGGCACAAATTCTTAAGAAGGCGGCAGAGATTTTTAGAAAACAAAAAAGTGAGCTCTCTGCTTTAGAAATTTTAGAATGCGGCAAACAGTGGCGTGAGGCTGACGGGGATATGTGCGAAGCCATCGATTTTCTAGAATTTTATGCGCAAGAAGCAGTCCATCTCTTCGAGCTAAAACAGATGGGAAGTGAACCAGGATTGCGAAATACTTTGTATTTTAAACCGCGTGGGGTAGCAGCTGTCATTTCACCATGGAATTTCCCGATCGCAATTCCTGTAGGCATGATCGCTGCAGCACTTGCTGTTGGGAATACGGTCGTTTTTAAACCGGCTGAGGTCGCCACAGCATGTGGTTATAAAATTTATGAAATTCTAAAAGAGGCAGGTCTTCCCGATGGTGTCCTTAATTTTCTCCCAGGACAAGGAAGGTTGATAGGAAATTATCTTGTACGACGCCCTGATGTGTCTCTTATTGCATTTACGGGTTCAAAAGAAGTCGGTTTAGCCATTATTGAGGAAGCAGGAAAAACGCCCAAGGGTCAAAACCATGTAAAAAAAGTAATCGCAGAAATGGGTGGGAAAAATGCCATCATCATTGATTCAGATGCTGATTTAGATAGCGCTATCACAGGGGTTCTTCAAGCAGCATTTGGATATCAAGGACAAAAATGTTCTGCCTGCTCCAGAGTTATTGTTCTTGATAGCGTTTACGATAAATTCACAAGTCGTCTTAAAGAGGCAGCTCTTTCTATTAAAGTGTCCCCAGCAGAAGATCCTGGAAGTGCTGTTGGAGCTGTCATTAATAAAGGTGCTTTTGAAAAAATCAGTCAATACATTGAAATTGGGAAAAAAGAGGCTCAAGTTCTTGTTCAGTGTGAGATTCCTCAAGGAACCACAGGTTATTTTGTGAAACCCACTATTTTTTGTAATGTCCAACCTAATCACAGAATTGCTCAGGAGGAAATCTTTGGCCCTGTTTTAGCAGTACTCAAGGTAAAAGACTTTGATGAAGCTTTAAAAATAGCTAATGGAACTCAATTTGCTTTAACAGGGGCGTTGTATTCCAGAAGTCCTAAAAACATTGAACGAGCATATAAAGAATTTGAAGTTGGCAATCTCTATATTAACACAAAATGCACAGGAGCCATGGTGGCAAGACAGCCTTTTGGGGGATTTAAGCTTTCAGGTGTAGGCACAAAAGCTGGCATGAAAGAATATCTACTTCAATTTGTAGAAATGAAAACGGTCAGTGAAAACACTCAGCGACAGGGCTTTGCTCCAGAAACAATCTAAGCTCATCGGGCGCATGGACTTTAAATAACTCTCTATCATTCCGATAAGAGTATGTGTTATTTTTCAAAAAAAGATGCCTTAACTGTTTCCTTGGCACATTGTTATTTTTGTCATTTCCGCTCTGTCAGCTACAGTGCCTTGATGTTATAGCTGGTTGTGAAGAGATAGAACCGCTTCCCGCACTTTCGGTTGAGGATGCTGTCCAATTACAATGCATCTACGTGTCGAGTCCATCTTTCGATAGTTCTCAAGTATCAGCGCTTAGAGAAAAAATAGCGACAGTTACAAAAGAAGAAATACAAAAAAGACTGTTCGAAAAGCTTAAAGAGCAGGCTTTATTAGACCAAGTCAAAAATCATCTTGATACCGTACATTACATGAATCGAAGTGAAGACCAGCAGGAATGGGCACAAAAAAACTACTACACTTGTATCAACAAAAATACCTACCCTCAGGCCCTATCGAAGATGAATGAATATATTCAATTAAGAAACGATAGGTATAAAAATTTGTCCAAGATCGACTTTAGTAACCGCATAGAATCTGAATATACGGCATTTAAAAGATCTTTAGTTGAAATGGCCAGAAGCCTTCAAACGATAGAAATGCGAGCTAATGATGTTCAAGCGGCCATCAAAGAAGCAAAAAACAAATTAATGCACAGTGCCCCAGCCTATTATCTCAAAGAAGCAGAAGGCCGTGAATGGGCAGAAAATTTACGATTATTCCAGGAGAGCATTCGGCAACAGGAAGCAGAGCTAGACAATCTACAATTTCAATCTTATCTCATTCTTAATTCTCATCCCATACTTGCTTTGCCTCTTGCAAATAAAAGCGATACAGGCATCCCACTTTATCCGCTATTAGCCAGAGACATTGGTTCAGATCAAGTAGACTCAACTGTGCAGAAGGCATTGCGGCTTTCTAGAAAACAATCTCTTGTAAATCTTTTGGGTGATGATGAGAAAGATATCGAGGGCCTATGCAATCTCAACTATTCAGAAGAGAATTTAAGAAAATTATCTCTTCTGAGTGGCCTCACCGCCAATGTCATTCCAAAATTAGATGGAATGGAAAGGCAAGTTGCCTGTGATTATTGGGCTCACATGGATAAGGAACAAGGGATGATGAAAACAGCCCTTTACTTTGGTGGTGCCGGTTTGGCCTGTGGGCTTGGATGGTTTGTCAGTGGAGGAGCCTCCTGTTTAGTTTATGCAGGAATTTTTGGAGCAGCAGGCGGAGCCTATGAAACTTATCATGCAGTTCAAGATATCATGCAAAAAAAAGAAGAGTATCGATTTATCCATGATTTATTTTTATCTGATGTCGAAAATGCCAGCCTTGCTTTAGCCAAAGAAGACAGGCAGGCTCTTACTATCTATAAGCAGCAAGTTGGAAAAGCTTGGATGACGGGTGTGCTCACATTGGCAGGTATCTCAGGGCTTGGGGCCATTTATAAGAGTGGAAAAGCTTCAAGAGAGTTAGCAGCGCTTCTACGCGCGCAAAAAGCTAACGATACACCAACCCTTGCAAGGCTGATAAGTAGGGCTGATCCGATAACATTGCGCGCATTTAATAACAGCGTTGATCTTGCTCATATTGAGAAAGCCTCGATGGCTTTGAAAGAACAGCTTGGAGAAATCGAGCGTCACTTTGGGAAAAAATCTGAGCAGTATCAGGCTTCTCTTCGTGCCTTTGCCGATGTTGAAAATGGGGTATTAAAAAGTGAGGTTCAAGAAGCCATTCTTAAAGCACATCACTATGGCACGCCAAATCCTGATGGAAGCTTTGACCAGTCTGTACGAGTTGCTAAAGCCCTTATTGCAAGAAAAGTTTCTATGCAACAGTTAACCCAAGATCAAATAAAATATTTGGG
>JACOXK010000108.1 GCA_016182335.1 Deltaproteobacteria bacterium
TCTTGAAATGCGTCGAAAATTTATGAGAATCATGAAGAGTCCCATCAAGATAAAAACAAAAAGTGGAATACCAAAAATAGACATCATTTCAAAAAAATACCCAAAGATATTGGACGTCGATGATACAACAATTTTTTGACTGGAAAAAGTAGTATCTCTGTGAAATTGACCCATGATAACGTAAAAATACTGCCCAAAATGAGTAAGAAGACTTGGCGTACCTGCTAGAATACCTGTTATGAAAGAAAATAAACAGATGATACTATGATGCACGATCCCTTTCCAATGATGACAATGAATCCAGAAAAATAAAGCCAGAGTAGTGGGTAGGAGCAGGGTAGGTCCATTAATATGAATCGATGAGGAAAAGCCGGCACTTAGAAATGCCAATAAGAGGTACTTATTGAATCTGCTGCCCCCACGATATTGCAGAGCCGAAATGGAAAAATAAATAGTGAGTACAATGAGTAAATTGAGCAATGATATATATTTTGCAAAATGATTGATGCCCACAACGCCCATGCAAACAGCATAGGAACCAGCTGCAACAAGTCCTGCCGTTTTATTGTATATTTTTTTTCCAATAGCATAGATGAAATACATTGTGAAAATACTTAATAGGGCGGAACAGGACCTAGCATAAACGTAGATGTCTGTAGCAAATTCAGGGAATTGATGAGCCATGTTGATCCAGGAAACAGAAGCTGCTTGTTTTACGGCGGCCAGAGGATAGTTCGTAACTGTAAGATAGAGATAGTAGGGAATGAGTAACAATAATAGGACAATGTGATAACCGGTTGGATGAAAAAACGCTCCATGAGGATCATAGAGTACTTTTTGTGAAGCCATGTGGAGGACATTGGCAACCTTTTCATCAGCATGCCAGCGTGAGGGAAGCCCCCATTGATTGCTATACAGGCTCAAAAAAAAATGAATAGAGATAAAAAAGATAAGAGCAAGTCGGTGTTTATTGAGAAAGCGTAACACTTTGTTGATCCTGGCTCGAAATCTAAAACTTGGCAAGCCACACTCTTTTCATTTTTTTTAATTATCATCTTTACAATCTTCAAAAATTGAATGTAAATTGAACAACAAGATGGCAAAAGTTTTTATTACTGGTGGAGCAGGACTCATAGGTTATTACATCACAAAAAATCTTCTCTCAAAAGGACATGAAGTTATTATTTATGATGCCTTTTTGAATTACGTATCTCCATTCAAAAGTAAGTACATGAGTTATCTTGAGTATCGTTTGAATGACATCAAAAAAGATGCAAAGACCATTCGGGGGGATATTCGTCACAGAGGAGCTCTTATCAAGGCTCTCTCTGATACTCAACCCAACATTGTTATCCATCTTGCAGCGATTCCTATAGCATCGGCTTCCAATGAGTTTTCGGAAGATGCTATTCAAATTAATCTCAATGGAACGGTCACTCTCTTGGAGTGTTTACGAGTTGTGAAATCTGTTGATAGGTTTCTCTTTTCATCTTCTAGTTTTGTGTACGGCGATTTTGCTTATGAGCCGGCTGATGAGGAACATAAAACATGCCCTATTGATGTTTATGGGGGAACAAAGCTGTGTGGTGAAGTACTCACTAAAGCGTTTGGTAAAAAATTTGGAATTGGCTATACCATTATTCGTCCCTCCGCTGTGTATGGGCCAACCGACGCCAATAGACGGGTGAGTCAAATTTTTATTGAGAGTGCCCTATTGGGGCAGCCTTTAACTCTTCATAACAAGGGAGTAGAAAAAGTGGATTTTACTTATGTTGAAGATGTGGCCGAGGGTTTTGTTTTAGCTGCGTTTAGTGACAAGGCAAAGAACGAAACTTTCAACATTACCAGAGGCCAATCCAGAACGATCAAAGATTTTGCTTACGTATTGGGTCAGTATTTTCCGCAGATTCATTTCATTGAAGCTCCCTCTGACGAAGAGCGTCCACAAAGAGGTGCTTTGGATATTACCAAAGCTGGAAGGCTTTTGGATTATTATCCAAAAACATCCCTGGAGCAAGGAATACCTAAGTACATAGAATTTTTGAAAGAACATGACATAAGGTTTAACTATAAAAGAAAGGAAATATATGATTCCCCTGTGTCGCCCGTCTCTTGATCAAAAGGAACTGAAGGCTATTGAAGAAGTTTTAAATTCTGGATGGCTTACAGAAGGGCCAAAGAATGAGGAATTCGAAAAGAATTTTGCAAAGTATGTAGGTGTGTCACATGCGATTTCTTTGAATTCTTGCACATCAGCGTTGCAGCTAGCTCTTGAAGCTTATTCTATTACAGGAGAAGTATTACTTCCTAGTTTTACTTTTGTGGCTTCAGCTAATGCTATTGTGAAGGCAGGTGCTACCCCTGTGTTTGTGGATATTGATGAGAGAACATGCAACGTGGATCCTCAAAAAATCGTAGAAAAAATCACATCAAAAACTCAAGCGATCATGCCTGTCCATTTTGGAGGCCAGAGTTGTGATATGGCTTCTATTATGCAGATCGCACAACAATTTCGTCTGTGCGTCATTGAAGACTCTGCTGAGACAATTGGAGGAGAGTATCACGGAAAAAAAGTAGGCTCTTTTGGCGTTGGGTGCTTTTCATTTTTTCCAACAAAAAATATGACGACTGGGGAAGGGGGAATGCTAACGACTCACGATGAAGATTTTGCAAAACGAGTGAGAACTTTGGCGGGACATGGGATAGAAAAAACAGCCCATAAAAGAAATGCAGATAAGCACCCTTGGGAGCGAGATGCACTGATGGCTGGTTATAACTATAGGTTGAGTAATATTTTAGCTGCTATTGGAGTGGAGCAGTTAAAGAAACTGGATTTTATGAATCAGCTTCGAAGAGAGCACGCCTCTTACTTGAATGAACACCTTCACTTTGATGAGGTCGATCGTCCTTATGAAGATCCTTCGTGCAAGCACGTTTATCAAATGTATACGTTGAAGGTGAAGGGAGTCGATCGTACGCAGTTTGTCCAAAAGTTAAGAGAATATGGAGTGGGAGCTTCGGTGCACTTTGATCCGCCCGTGCATTTGCAGTCTTATTATCGACAACGCTATCCTATTCCATCTGTGCATTTGCCTGTGACTGAAAAGGTGGCTCGTCAGATTGTCACACTGCCGTTATATCCATCTCTTACAAATTCAGACTTGAAAAATATAGTTCACTCTGTTGAAAAAACGATTCTGCAATTGAAGGAGATTTAAATATGACTCTAACCCAGTTTCCCCATGTCGTTATTTTTATCCCTGCCTACAATGAGGAGGGTTCACTTGGAAATGTTATTCAAAAAATAAAAAAGGAGTATGTAGAAGCTCAAAGTAGAGGATACTGGACAGAGATTTTAGTGGTGAATGATGGCTCAAGGGACGGAACCGAACATGTAGCTCGAAAACAGGATGTCAAAGTTGTTTCACACACTGTTAATCGTGGATTAGGTGCAGCAACAAGAACAGGGATGCAGCGTGCCTTTGAAATGGGGGCTGATATTGCAGTCAAAATTGATGCGGATTTTCAACACGATCCATCAGATATCGAAAAAGTAATTCAACCTATTCTTCGGGATGAGGCTGATAGTGTTTTTGGCTCCCGATTTATGGGTGGGCTACAATATAAAATGCCACAGTATCGAGCCTGGGGAAATCGTTTTTTTAGTTGGCTGACTGGAAAGCTAACAGGTTTGAAAGTGACAGATGGACAAACAGGGCTTATGGCATTTGGGCGACGGTACTTGAGTCAATTTGAAATCATTTCTGATTATAATGAGACACAGCAATTGATTATGGATTCTTGGGGTCGTCACATGAGAATTGTAGAGGTTCCAGTTGTTTTTCATAAAAGGACGACTGGTAAATCATTCATATCGTGGAAGTACCCATTTAAAGTATTACCCACTATCATTAGGCTTTTTGTGCGCATGAATCCACTCAAAGTTTTTGTTCCTTTAGGATTGTTGTTTATACTGGCTGGTTTTTTTGTAGCTTATTCGTTGTTTTCTGGATGGCAGAGTTTTTTTGGAGATGCGACGATTCTCATGCTCATTGTGGGGGGGATTCAAGTCATTTTGTTTGGTCTTCTTGCAGACCTTGTAAGTCATAAGAAATAGATGCTGAATTACAGAACTACGATTCAGCACTATTTTGATGACGAAGCACATCTTTACAGTAAGACGTACACAGGTGACAATGAATTGGGGAAAGAGGTTGTTGATCGATATTTGTCTACTCTCATTCCCTTTGTTCCAAGAAAAAAGACTTTGGAGATAGGTTGTGGACCAGCAACATTTACGCGTCATTTTTCACAAAGTGCCTGGATGGTGGGGGTTGATTTTTCTTCCTCTATGTTAGAATTTGCGCAAAAATCAGATCCTCAAGCTCACTTCACTCAAGCTGATGGGCAAGAATTGCCTTTTAGAAATGAATCTTTTGATGTTGTCTACAGTTTTCGAACTTTGCAGCACATTCCAGATACACAACGTGCCGTATCAGAAATGTATCGTGTTTTAAAGGACAATGGTGTTCTTATTATTGATTACATCAATATTAAAAATCCCCTAGGATGGGTTCGAGCTAAAGTTTTAAAGTCCACAAAGTATGTCTACTTGAAAGCTATGAGGTGGGAGCAGGTGAAAGCTTTGTGCTCATTACATCAGCTTCACATACTCGAACATAAACCCGTGATCTTTTTTTTAGATTCTTCAAATTTGTTTAAATATTTACCAATATTTCTTGCCAAAGGTATACGCGTAATTTTAAACTTAAGGTTGTTTCGTTCTTTGGGTAGTTCGTTTTTGAGTCGATATGCGCTAAGACAAGTTGTTATTGCAAGAAAGGGAGGGCCATCATGAGTTCCATAAAGAAAGTGTTGGTGATGAATGCACCCAGTGGTGTGTACTGTCGTGATGACCGCTGTCAGGATAGGATTGACGAGTTCTTAGAACCTGTTTACCGCACACCTCTTGAAATACTCTATCAAGCGGCCTTGTTAAAACAGCTTGGAATAGAATTTCTGGTGAGAGATTACTCATTAGAACACAAGACTTGGAATCATTTAAAACAGGATATTGAGTCGTTTAAACCAACACATATTGTCTTTAACATCACGACACCATCCTTAAAGGGTGATTTAACAACTTGTGATGTTGCTAAATCAGTTGATAGAAATATTGTCACCATTGCTCGAGGGCTGCATTTTGCTGTTAAAAATAAAACTATATTTGAACAATATCCAAACCTAGATGTTGCGATCATTGGAGAGTTTGAAAAAACTTTTATCCAGTATTTTAAGGATGAAGAACTTGAAAAATTAGATGGCGTTGTTTTTAGGCAAGGGGAGAATATTGTTTTTAGGCCACAGGGGGCAGGGATTGAAGATTTAGACAGCATACCCTTTCCTCTGAGAGAATGTATTGATAACCGTTTGTTTAGACGTCCTGATACAGGAGAACTTGAAACAACGGTTCGAGTATCCCGTGGCTGTCCTTTCCCTTGTACTTATTGCTTGGCTCCCCTTTCTGCTGGAAAAAAAATTCGATACAGATCACCGGAAAATATCATTGCAGAAATGAGAGAATGTAAGGAAAAATATGGTATCAAGAATTTTCTTTTAAGATCTGATTTATTCTCAGCCAATCGAGCTTGGGTGTATGATTTTTGCGATAAGCTTGCGGACAGCCAACTCAATGTAAACTGGAGTTGTAATAGTAGGGCAGACACGATTGACCCAGAGAAACTCAAACGTATGAAAAGAGCTGGATGTTGGCTTCTAAGCTTAGGTGTCGAAAGTGAGGGGGCACGTGAAATAGAGCAGACGATTAATTTTGCTATCAAGATTGATCCGGATTTTGCCCATTTTTCACCTCTGTATCCCTATCCAGGAACAGAGTTTTACGATGTCGTCACTAAAGAAGGCTTGCTTAAGTCGGACGACGACCTGCATCCCTATGCTCTCGTCAAGCCTGTCGTGCCAACACATTATTTATCTATAGAAGAGATTAATCGGTACTTTGTGCGGGCATGGAGGCGATTCCATTTAAGGCCTCGATATATTATGAAGACTTTTTTAAGAGCTCGTTCTCCTAAAGTAATGTACTCCTATGCTCGGTATGGAACTAAGTTGGTTGGTAAGATGATTAATCGCAGAGTTACCGCCGGTCAATGATATTTAAGAGAAGTCTTATTCCCTCTAGTATCCCAGAGGTTGATTTTTCTATTTTTTTTGAAACTTTGAGACGGTGCTTTTCATTAGAATCTACGAAAGTTTCCCTGGTAGATAGTTTTGAATCAGAATATGCTCATTTTATTGGAGTTAAATACGCAATAGCTTTCTCCTCAGCCAGGGCAGCTCTTTATCATTTATATTCTTATTTTAACTGTCAGGGAAAATATGTGATTGCGCCGGCTTATACTTGTATCCCGGCAATAAATGCCATTCAATGGGCGGGCGCCCTCCCATATTTTGTTGACATCGATTTACATACTTATAATCCGATTCTTTACGAATCCATTTTTGAAAAAAAGAATGTTGGTGCTATTTGTTTAAGTTATTTGTATGGCTTGATCAAAGATCCTTCCAAAGAAATAGAGCTTGCTCGAAAATATCAAATTCCTCTTATTGAAGATGCCGCTATTGCCTGTGGTGGCATGATCTTAAACAAAAGGGTGGGGGGAGGAGCTGACGCTGGTGTTTTTAGTTTGCAAAGTTCAAAAATCATGAGCAGTTGGAGAGGTGGAATTGTCACAACAAATAGAAAAGATCTTTATGACTATTTAAAAGCCGCACAAAAAAAAATGGAATATAGTTCCGTCTCTAAATTTCTCGTGAATATGTTCGTCAGTTATTTAAGAGCTCTGTGTGCAAATCATGCAATTTATGGATGGACTTTTGCTCCCCTCAAAAAAGTTCTCTATTCAAAATACCTGCATCCTTTGTTGTGGAAATTGATTGATCAAAATCCTTCTGAAGCCTTGACCGGAGCGAACGTATCAATAATGCCTATAGCAGACCAAAAAAGATGGCTACCGCATCAGTCGGTCACTGCGCATCAATCTTTAAAGAAAATACAGAATATTTTAGATCAAAGAAGATCAATAGCTGCAATGTATCATGAGAATTTAAAGGATATCAAACGCATTCAACTTCCGCGTGAGGGTGCGGGTGTTTCCAACGTCTACGGCAGGTTTCCGATTCGTATTGATGGTGTTGGAAAGCGTGAAGCTTATAATTTTTTTCTAAAAAATGGTGTTGAAGTTTCTTTGAATTATCCTTATTTGTGTGTGCCATCTGGAATCAAGGCACGATTTCCCAATGCATGCATAGCCTCGCAGGAGACATTTCTTTTACCGATGCATACTCGTTTAACAAATGATGAAATTAATCATATTATAGATGTTACTAGGAAGATTGCTTTAAATGGATTCTAATCAAAAGAGAAATATCTATGCTCAAGAGGCGCTGAAGTATGTTCCCAAGCTTTTGACACTTCTGAATCGCAATGAACTGAGCCCTACATTTGGATGTTTCGATCGGGAGTATTGGCACTACAGAACAGCTGATTTTCCCTGTGGGATGAGTCAAGAAGCTGTTTTAGCTTTGGCTCTTCTCTATAAATATCCCTTTCCTGGAAATGATTGTTTTGGATTGGAGAGGATTAAATCACTTATTGTGGGTGCACTTCACTTTACAAAAAAATCATCTCATCGTGATGGAAGTAGTGATGAATATTACCCCTTTGAGAGAGCTCAGGGGTCTACTGCTTTTTCTCTCTATGCCTGTACGCAAGCTTATCAATGGCTTGGTCTTAATGATACAGAATTAGAACGGTTTTTTAAACACAGGGGAGGTTGGCTTGCATCTCATTCTGAAGTTGGAAAACTTGCAAACCATGAAGCCATGTCTGCTTTGGCACTGCTCAATGTATTTCTCATAACTAAAGATAAGAACTTTCAAATGGCGAGCCAAAAAAGAGTTCAGAATGTTTTGACTTTGCAATCTCCTGAAGGCTGGTTTGTTGAGTATGACGGGTGTGATCCAGGTTACGATTCATGGACGATTGATTTTTTAGCGAAATATTTTCAAAAAACAGACGATAGATCTCTTCTTGAGCCTCTTAATAAAGCAGTAGAGTTTATGTCCTACTTTATGCATCCTGATAGCAGTTTTGGAGGGGAGTATGGAAGTCGAAATTCTTATAATTTTTTCCCTCATGGTCTTGAAATTTTAGGCACTGAAATTCCACTTGCAACACAGATATGCGATGTATTTTTGCAGGGAGTGATTCAAGGCAATCGTGCTTACATAGATGATAATCGCAGCTTTAGTCATCACATGAGCAATTATCTGCAAGCCTATGTTGACTTTCATCCCACTCGATCCCATGGGTTAAAAAGAAATGACTTTGAAAAATATTTTCAGCAAGCGGGTCTGTATGTGAGCAAAAAATCAGCGTATTATCTTGTTCTTTCGCTCAAAAAAGGAGGGGTGCTCAAATTATTTAAGGACCAAAATAATATCTATAATGACGCTGGTTTTATAGGTGTTCTAGATAATGATCAAGTCTGTGTGTCGCATGCATTTTCAGACAAGATTATTACAGTGAGAGATATTTTGAAAGTTCACGGATATTTTCAGCCTGTGTCATTGCCTTACATGAGTCCTATGAAACTGATTTTTTTCCGAGCTATGCTTTTCCCATTCTCTTGGAGTGCTACTTATTCTAGGCTTATCCGAAAATTGCTTCAGCACGTTCTTATTCATAATAAAAAGGGCTTACCCATTCAGTTCGAAAGAGAATTCCTTTTTAATAAAGAGGGTTTACACATCAAAGACCGTATTCATTTACTTGGAAAAAAATATTTTAAACGTTTGGCCATTGGGACGGACCATACGTCTATTTATACAGCCATCAGTAATGGTTTTCAGAAGGGTGTTTTGCACCCATGGGTTTATTTTGATGACAAGCTCAAAGAATTGAAACAAAAAAAAGAAATTGTTATACAAAGAGAGATTCAATGAAAATCTTCATTATCACTATCGATCATACTTTTTTTTATCCACAGCTCTGGCATCAAGTGTTGGAGAAGCACGCTGCAAGTATTCAAGGTGCTTTTTTCTTTCGTAGGCTTCCTAACAAATATTCTTTGTTGAAATATAAAATGACGGAATTCAATTTTATTGGAGCAAGAAATGCCTTTAAAATTTTTTATACGGGCATGAGTCTCCAATTGAAACATGTGATGAGGTATGGCAGATCCGTGTCTGTAAAGGCATTGTTTCAAGATTACAATGTTCCGGTTTACTCTTATAAGACAATTCGAGACCCTCGTTTTGAACAGAAACTCAAGGATTTATCCCCAGACCTTGTTATTTCTGCGGGAACTCATCAGATCATTCCAAAAAATATCTTAGATATTCCAAAAGATGGTGTTCTCAATAAACACGGTTCTCTGCTGCCGAAATATGCTGGGTTTTGGCCACTTTTTTGGGCGTTGTATCACAATGAATCGCAGGCCGGAGTTACTTTTCATAAGATGATTTCAAAGTTAGATGCAGGAGAAATGGTCCATCAAAAGAAGTTTTCTATTGAGCCACAGGATTCGCTTTTTGATGTTCAAAAAAAATCACTTCTTTTGTCAGGAGAAATGATTGGAGATATTATTGATTATTATCGGAATCATCAGAGACTCCCAATATTTCATGTGGAAAACTCTGAAAAAAATACAGAAAAGAACCCGAAATTAAGTCCCTTCCCGACGCGTGCAGACAGGCTCTATTTTGAGAAAGTATCTCAAAGAAGAATCATATAATGTAATGGGGTCAGGTCGTTTGTTGACCAATTCTTTTTTGTTTCATTTATTGTAGATACAAGGCCCGCTGTATTTTCCGCAGATAAATTTACTTACTTAGCAGCAAGCATGAATACGAACAGAGAAGTATTAGCCAACAAACGACCTGACCCCATACTTTTGTACAGGCTTGAGGGGCAGATCAATTCCCACCATGATGGCTCTTCTTATTTTTGAAGCAAAGCCCAACAATCGAAAAGGAGCTATTTTTCTTGCAATCTTATTATTAAATAAGGAGACAATGGCTTTCATTACGAATGAATGCCCCTCATTTTTATATTTGAGATTATGGGCATGCATTTTAAGCACATCTTTTTCTTCAATGTCATAAAGAGAAACAAGAGAATTTTCATGCATTGTTTTAAGCGCGTGGTCCCCCTCATTTGTATTTATTAATATCAGTGTCATGTTTTTTGCTTTCTTGATCCAAGCGTCCCCTAACACAATGTCAGCGCGATCGGAAATAAAAAGAGAGCACCGATGGCAAGAGTCTTTTAAAAAAAGAAGATCTACAAGTTCATAATGCTCCTTTTTAAACGATTTTGATGTGCCAGAGTGGGTGTGCACTGTAAAACCACCCGGATAAGGACCTCCTCGATATTCAATGGCCTGTATCTGAGATTTATCTATCTTTGATTGCCGAATGAGATAATCCGTAGCATCAGAGGTTCTATTATAACCACAAAAAAAACTCATAATGAATTTACAATGAGGGGCTAGCTTTCGAATGGGTTTTACAAAACAAGGCTCAACAACAACAGCTAAAGTCTTGTCGCGATGTTGATTAACGAGCTCTAAAAGAGGTGGCAAAGGCATGTAGACGTACTTAGATCCAGCTAATTCAGAAACCCGTGATGAATGCTCTACGAGTTGATAAACAGCTTTTGTTCTCTCTTTTTTATCAAACCCCACTCCTATAACAGCATCGACCTGTCTAGAATCAAGTAAATATTGAAAAATGCCAGTACCTACACCTCCTGAAGAGCCATGGAGTCGGTTATAAATATTAGTGCTATAACCCAGGAACATATTAAGATGTTTTGGGATATAACGGTGATTCATTTCTTAAAGAGACCTTCTACGCTTAAGCCATACAGCTGCCAAGAGTAGAAAGATCACAACGCATAAAATTCCATAAAATATTAGAAAGACACGATCTGTAAGTAATCGATTTTTAACGGAAATGACAAGAGTTTTGAAGTTTCCTTTCCATGTATGATAAGTTCTGAAAGCTAGGTATCCTTCAATAGGTTGATGATTACTGTAGGCTGCCCCAAAAGTCAGGGATTCATAATATTGACGAGGGTACCAATAACCAATTTGAATTCCTTCCCCTGGCTTTGAATCGGGGGATTCAAAATAGAAATAAAGTTCTTGATTCTTGACATCAGAGATGACAGGAAACTCAAAATGAAAATGGAATCCTTGAGGCATATTTTCCTTATCAGTTGGGACAGTGTAGAAATTATTTTTTTTAATACTAATTTCTCTGAATTTCCATACTTTCGTAACCAGATCCTGATCACTTGCGACTTGATCTTCTGAGGGCTTGCACCTCAAATGGAAAATAAGAGTTTGATCTTTGTTGAGATTTTGAGAGGGGATGAAAACCGACATCATAAAAAGGTTCTCAAAGTTGGGCACAAAAGATTGACCAAAGTTTGAAGACTGATGGACCTCTATTTTTTGAGGGGGGACATGAAAGGTGCCGATATCTATGAAGCTATAGATATTGTCTGGAACTTTCCACTTTGGCTGAAAATAAAAAAAGACGATACAAATAGAAAACAGAAAAAGACCTAGTACAACAATCTTACGACGCATGGGTGATAGACAACGATTTTGCTGAAAGTTTTGAGGCAAGAAATAAGCCTCCACCAAAAAGACTTATAATAATCATAGTTAAAAAAAAGAGGAGAGAAAGACTTAAAGCATCTACAGAAGTAAGCCCCACTGAGGTAAACAAAAAGACAGCGAGAGCCTCTCGAATTCCTAGTCCTCCATAGGAAAGAGGTAGATTGGCAATGAGTTCGATCATAGGGACGAACATAATTAAGTGAATAAGCTCCACTTTGATATGAAGAGACAGAGAAAGAAAGTAAAAAGAAGGGATAATCGTAGCCTGAGCTAAAAAACTACAGCACAAGGAATTCAAAAGAGCTTTTCTGTTATTTCGATGGCCTTTTCCTCTTTCGGG
>JACOXK010000016.1 GCA_016182335.1 Deltaproteobacteria bacterium
GCCCTTTTTACTGGAATATAAAACTGAAAATACCTTAACGCTATTTGAATCCCCATCATACCTTACATGAAAACCCAAATTCTGGAAGAATCTTAAAATACCAAAAAGGTTTTTATTGTTAGCTTTCTTTCTTTTCCGTTCATAAAAATTAAGATCGATCTTTCCGGTAGTCTCATATATCTTTCTAAGCTCTGACATGCAGTGCAAATAGTATGCTTTATTATAGGCTATCTTTCTCTTTAATCTAAATTCCTCTGTCCATTGCATTTTTGTTTTTTCTCTTCTCCATGTCAGCAAATCTGCGTTATTCCATTGCTCAAGTGCTTTGTCCGATAAGCCCCGTCTGGCTCTTTCATTGTTTTCATAAAATGCGGCTGTCCTTTGTGATTGCCTCTTCCTATTGTTCTCAACCGACCAATGCTTCCTTTGTAACTTATTGAGCCTCATATTGTTGTCGATTCTATAGGCTTCATTGTCTCTATAGAAGCTCATGAATTTTTCCCTCATAAACTCTTTATAAACTGGGTCTGCCCATTGTTTGATTGCTCTCTGACTCAATTGCTTTCTCATCACAGGTTTCATCATTGTTGTGCGAATTTTATTTCTGTATTGTTCTGTTTGTCTAATCCTTCGAAGTTTTTCTATGACTTCTGGTTTTGAAAGAGTTTTCATTGCATGCTTTCGATGAAGATCCAAATGTTCTTCCTTATGAAGCCGCTCCAGATTTTCTGGATTATTATTAAGTTTATTAAAATCTTTATGGTGCCGATGGTCTCCGTTGTCTGTTGAGTCTATATTTTTTCTAAGGTTGTATTTGTCGGCTAACACATGAGTAAATAGCCATCGTTTATCCTTTGAGTCATAGACCATCTCATAGCCTTCTATCGTAATCCTTCTGCCAATCCTTGATTTTTGCCGATACAAGGGCATTAAAGATTCTTCCGTGGATAGATATTGTGCTTGTTTATACTTTCCATCAACCAACATAAATTGGTGATCTGGTGTGCAAATAATTTCTTCGTCATTATCTAGAACTATCTTGATAACTTGAGCCAGTCTCTTTGTACATCTCGGGTTTTTAACTTCGCCGATCGATACTGAACCATTTGAATCAATTGTGTAACAATAATGCCGTTTGCTTTCTCTCTGTTCTTGAATGATTTCTTCAAATGATAAATTTCTTCCATCTACCAAGGCAATTTTTGTATCAGCTGCAAAACAACCTCCTGCAGAGTCGCCTTCCACAAGGAAAAGTTCACACAGAGCTGGATCTTTTTCTTGGCAGTCTGCCATTTTTCCTGGCAATCCGGCCATATCCAAAACTGATTTTCGTCTTGTAAGCTCTCTTGCTTTTCTCGCTGCAACTCGCGCTTGTGCCCCAGCAACTGCTTTTAGGGCAATCTTTTTAGCAAGGGCTGGCTTTTCTTCTAAATAGGCAGAAAGTTTTTCATTAATGAGACTTTCCACTATCCCTTTGACAGAATTATTACCTAATTTTGTTTTTGTCTGTCCTTCGAATTGTGGCTGAGGAAGCTTAACGCTAATAATAGCCACTATTCCTTCGCGAACATCCTCCCCACTAAGATTTTCATTTAAATCCTTAAGCATTCCCTTAGAATCTGCATAAGTATTAATTGTCCGAGTCAATGCCGATTTAAAACCACTTAAATGGGCTCCACCTTCTACTGTATTGATATTATTAGCAAAAGTGTGGATGGTCTCTGCGTATCCATCATTCCATTGCATAGCTATTTCAACAACACAGAGATCCTTTTCAGCTTTAAAATAAATAGGTTCCGGATGAATGGTGGTCTTCCTTTTATTGAGATGCTCAACAAAGGATGTGATACCACCCTCGTAATGAAATTCATTTTTTTTATCTGTTCTCTCGTCTTGTATATCTATGTGGGCCCCTTCATTAAGAAATGCTAGTTCGCGCATTCTTCCTGAGAGGGTTTCAAAATTATATTCAAGGGTTTCAAAAATTTCTTTATCTGGTTTAAAAGTTATCTTCGTGCCCCTTTTCTGCGTTTTTCCTATTTCTTTGAGTGGGGCTACAGGTTGACCACATCTATATTCCTGAAAATAAACTTTACCTTCTCTTTTAATCTCTAATTGAAGGGCTTCAGAGAGAGCATTTACAACACTGATTCCTACGCCATGTAACCCTCCTGACACTTTGTACGCCTTATCATCAAACTTTCCGCCAGCGTGAAGTTTTGTCATAACAACTTCTGCAGCTGAAATACCCAACTTCTCGTGCGTATCAACAGGAATACCACGACCATCATCCTCAACGGTAATGCTATTATCACTATGAATAGTGACATTGATTTGCGAACAATGTCCCATCATGGCTTCATCTATACTGTTATCTACAGCTTCGTAAACAAGATGGTGCAGCCCCCTGGTCCCTTGATCTCCGATGTACATCCCAGGTCGCTTTCGAACAGCTTCAAGTCCTTCTAGTACCTTAATGGACTTAGCGTCGTATGTCGCAGAGGCATCACTTGCAACGGGCTTATTTTTTTTATCTTTTGCTTTTGTCAAAGCGATATCTCCATCCATACAATGAACTCTATTAAATCTTCATAGGCATGACAACACACTGGTAATTAACGTCTCCCACGGGCTTTAATACACCAGGGCTCGTGTCATTACTTAATTCAAGAGAGACCTCATCATTTTCAATTACATTTAAAATATCAAGAAAATATTTGGCATTAAATCCAATTTCAAAAGGTAACCCTTTATATTTAACGTCTACGGATTCTTCTGCTTGTCCTAGTTTTGGGTTGTTAGAAGAAATAACGAGCAGACTTGGAGAAAAAGAAAATTTTACCCCTTTTGCACCTTCATCAGAAAGAAGAGAAATTCTCTTAAGAGCGTGAGAAAGATGAGCTCTGCTTACTTCAATTTTATACTCGCTTGCTTGAGGAATAACTTGTTTATAGTCAGGATATTCGCCTTCAATGAGTCTAATAAACAATGTCACATCCTTTTGACGCATAACGATATTGCTTCCATCTAGACCAAGCTCAAACGTACCATCTTGAGATTCTCGCTCAAGAAGCTTCTTAAGCTCTATAATGCCCTTCTTAGGAATAATGACATTTCTACCCTGAAGATTTTCATCTAGTTTCAACTCTTGATCAATCATAGAAAGGCGGTGACCGTCCGTTGCTACCATTCTAACACGAGCATCATCTACCTTTTCAAAATACACACCATTCAATTGATACCGCGTTTCATCAGAGGATACAGAAAAAATGGTTTTTTCTATCATGTCGTGGATATATTTTGCATTGATAGTATGAAAATTCTTATCCTTACAACTAGGGAGAGTTGGAAAATCATCTGCTGATAACCCAACAAGATTAAAAATAGCCTTGTCACACTCTAATGTAGCCCAATGATTATCTTGAGTGGTTAATACAACATCCTTATTAGGAAGTTCTTTAACAACATCAAAGAGATATCGCGCACCTAAAGTAAGTTGACCCTCTTCAAGAACATCTACGGTTATTTGTACTTGGATGCCAATTTCAAGATCCGTTGCTGCAATAAGAAGAGTTGAGCCCTTAACATGAAGTAAAACGTTGGAAAGAATTGGCATCGTATTTCTTTTCTCAACGATTGATTGCGTAAGTTGTAAAACATCAAGAAATTTGAGTTTTGAAATTTTAAATTTCATAGTTCCTCCCTATACACAATATCTTAGTATTTCTATCATGTGTAATATAAAATACAGTAGTAGTAGTAATAGCTGTGAATTTGTGGAAAGATCTCATAACTTGTTAAAATGATAAGTGAATTTATCAACACTGGACCTTCTATGCATTGTGGACCAGTTTATACATCCGTGGATTGTTTGGCAATACACACGAAGCCCACAAACATATCAACAGAACGATCCACAGTTGTGAAAAAATAAAAACAAAGAAAAATAATTCCAGAAGAAAAGCATTTTAAAAACTCTATCCACAGATGCTTTATAGCCCTAAGAAGAACGCATCGTAAGAAAGGACTGAATTGAGTGTGTATAAGCAGGTAGTAGTTTTTATGTAGCTTGTTGTGGATTTGTGGAAAAGCCATATAACAATATGAAATTATTAAACTATGTGCTGTTTAATAATCTGTGAAATCGTGTGGATAGGTTGTTTACAGAGAGAGTGTATAAACAGGGAAAAAACAGAGTTTAAACAGGCAAATAACAGGAGATTTCACAGGTTGTAAACAGGGTAGCTATGAGCAAACAGTTAGTCGGTTTCAAGAAGGCGTTCGATGGAAGATATAGCATTTCGAAGAGCCGTGTCTTGCTTTATGGCTTCTGTAATCTTTGTAACAGCATGAATGACGGTCGAGTGGTCTTTTCCACCAAAGCTCTTGCCTATTTCCGGAAAAGATTTTTTTGTGTGTTTTCTGCATAAGTACATGGCAATTTGTCGGGGAGAACTTAAAATTTTATTTTTTCGCTTTGATTTGAGGTCCGGAATCTTAACATCATAAAAAGAACAGACCGATTTTTGAATGTTTTCTATCGTAATTTCGCGGTCTTTATCCTTAATGATGTTTTTCAGAATTTCTTTTGCAAGATCAACCGTAATTTCCATTCCTGTTAAAGAAGCGAAGGCACCGAGTCTTATGAGAGAGCCCTCGAGCTCGCGAATATTAGTCTTGATATTGGATGCCAAAAAGATAGCAACGTCATCTGGAAGATAAATATCATCAATTTCAGCTTTATTCTTAAGGATTGCAATTCGCGTCTCCATTTCGGGCGGCTGAATATCTGCAATAAGCCCCCATTCAAAACGCGTCCGCAATCTTTCCTCCAGAAAGGGAATGTCTTTAGGGTACTTATCGCTGGTAACAACAATTTGTTTTCGAGAACCATGCAGGGAATTAAACGTGTGGAAGAATTCCTCTTGGGTTCTGTCTTTGCCGGCAATAAACTGAATATCATCCATCAGAAGCAGATCACACGTTTCTCGGTATTTTTTTCTGAACAAGTCCATTTTTTCATATCTTATGCAATTAATGAGTTCATTCATAAATTTTTCTGACGATATATAACAAACTCGAATATGTGGTTGTCTCTTGAGGGCATGATTTCCTATGGCATTAATCAAATGAGTTTTTCCAAGCCCCACACCCCCGAAAATAAAAAGAGGATTGTAATTTCGGGCAGGCTGTTCAGCCACTGCATAAGCTGCAGCGTGAGCAAATTGGTTGCTGGATCCAACAACGAAGTTATCAAACGTATATTTTGGGTTGAGAAAATCTCCACCCGTCCGAGCCGCTGAAGAGGAAATCTGTTTTGTTATATCTTCAGAGCTGGTTTCAGAAAGGCTCACTCCAGCCTGGGGTTGTGGAAAGTGTGGTAGAGAAGATTCAGACGCTGACGGCCTAGAAGAAAAGCTTTGATGAGAAAAATTGAGGGATTGTTGTGAGGATTGTTCCTCAATATGGAAAAGAATTTCTAACGGCCTGTTGGACTGTTTATAAAGCTCTTCTTTAATGACAAGAAGGTAGTGATCATTGATCCAATCTTCAAAAAACTTGTTAGGCACTTTTAGTTCGATCAGATTGTCTTTTATAGATACCAGACGAACAGGCTCTAACCAAGTTTTGAAACTTTGTTCATTGACTCGTGAGCGAATGCTTTGTAATGTGACGTGCCAAAGGTCAGACATATATTATAGATCTACGCAATTGTGCCAATCTAACAAAAGCAATTTTCTTTGACAATAGAGGAAGTAAAAGACTTTTTACAAAGAAGCCCAGGGATGATTTGGCTTGACAGCAACTACTTTTACGCTGTAGGAATCCTGGTTTAGGGGAGAAATCATGAAACGAACTTATCAACCGAGCCGAACAAAAAGACTACGAACCCATGGGTTTCGAGCCCGCATGAAAACAGCCGGGGGAAGAAATGTTCTTAGAAGACGACGAAAAAAAGGTAGACATCAGCTTACCCCAGCCACCTACAAAAAATAAATTTTCCAGGTCTCAAAAGATGCTCTCAGACATATCTGAATTTAGGCATTTGATGAATAGAGGAGAGAGGGTGGTTTTTAATTCCTTAATCGCGTTCTATCAAACGGGACGGGGGCGGTTGGGTATTGTGGTGAGCAAAAAAGTTTCACGAAAGGCTACAGATCGCAATCGTGTT
>JACOXK010000017.1 GCA_016182335.1 Deltaproteobacteria bacterium
AAATATAGAATCTCTCCCCAGTAATAAAGAACTTTTGCATGAAGTGGTGGGCGAACGCATACAACAGCAAGCGCCGTCATTTACTCCCGCCGCGCCTAAGCCGAATTCAGCTCAAACTCCGGCATTATCAAACCCGGCAGTTGAAGATCTCATGCCCAAAGTGCAGGAGCTTGTTGATACGGCTTTTCAGAAGGGCCTTCAGGAAGCCATAGATGAAGCTCTAAAGACAAGTGATTTTGCCCTACTGGATATCTTCCACAGCGCGCTTGTCGGCCAACTTTACGACGACCTGGTGGAGCGGAAAATTATCGCAGAGCCATAATGCTTCTTCTAACCGCATTTTTAATCCCCATTTTCATCATAGCCGCGATAGGCTTTATTTTGGTTATGAGGACAAAACATAAAGGACGGCTGGACAGAGCGCTCAATATGTCTTTATTCTCCGTGACCCTTCCAAGAGAGTCTATCCAGCCTGCGGGAGGGAAAACGGAAAAAGAATTGTCATTGCGACGGGTTCGCGTCCATTTATTCCACCCATTCCTGGCTGTGAAGAAGAAAAATGTCTCACCACAGAAAACATATGGGACATGACTAAGCTGCCCCAAAAGCTTCTTGTTGCCGGAGGTGGCCCTATCGGGAGTGAACTTTCACAATGTTTCGCTCGTTTTGGAAGTGAAGTCACTCTTTTGGATATGGCTCCCAGTATTCTTACAAGAGAAGATCCTGATATGCGAGAGTTTGTCCAAAAATCATTTGAGAAAGATGACATCCACATGCTTTTTAAAGTAAAAATTAAGAAAGTAGAACATGGCGAATATATTCATAAAGTGACTTATGAGAAGGACGGCAAGGATGAAGAGGTTGTAGGAAATGCCTTATTTGTTTCGGTTGGAAGGCGTCCCAATATAGAAAATCTTAAATTAGAAAACGCACAAATTCAAACAAGCCGCACCGGTATTATCATCAATCAATACTGCCAGACGTCAGCCTCTCACATTTATGCCTGTGGTGATGTGGCTGGTGGTTATCAGTTCACTCATTTTGCTGATTACCAGGCACGTCTTGTTTTGAGAAATGCTCTTTTTCCAGGAAAAGCAAAAGCAGATTATCGTGTGGTGCCGTGGTGTACCTACACCGATCCAGAACTTGCTCGTGTTGGAATTTCTGAACAAGAAGCCCAGCAAAAAAATATCTCTCATGATATTTTTAGGTATGATCTTTCGCAACTGGATCGTGCTGTTTGTGATAGTGAAGGGAGAGGACTGGTTAAAGTGGTGACGA
This sequence comes from Deltaproteobacteria bacterium, assembly GCA_016182335.1. Classification (GTDB taxonomy): domain Bacteria; phylum Bdellovibrionota; class JACOXK01; order JACOXK01; family JACOXK01; genus JACOXK01. The sequence continues at coordinate 1,282 of JACOXK010000017.1, forward strand.
AAAAGGGAAAAGATAAAATTTTAGGAGCCTCCATAGTAGGATTTCATGCAGGAGATCTATTACAAGAATATGTGTTTGCCATGAAACAAAATTTAGGCCTTAAACATATCTCTTCTACCATTCATCCTTATCCAACAATGGCTGAGGCAACGCGCCGAGCTTCAGATGAATGGATGCGAAGTCGTCTAAAACCATGGATAGTGAAACTCTTTACGTGGTACTTTGGAATGCTTTTTTAGTTAGCAGTCCTATCTGTCATTCAGAAACCCGCCGCTTCATGCCGAAGGATCGATAATTAATTCAAGGTATTATGCGTGAACAGCGTTTTGGTTTAAATAACCACCAAATGTGTACTTATCAAATAGTTGGCACGATATTTGATATAGCCATAGTCAATTCAGTTACTTCAAATAAGAGCCTTTCTGCGCCTTCCTGAGCTCCAAAGAAAAGAACAACATAAATGAGCAATCGGATAAAAAATCCTGACATGAAACACCCCCCGATGAGTCCGGGATCGCGCTAAATGCAAGGGTTGTCAAACAATAAAATATAATAATTTGACCCGTCCATGCCGGCAGGCCCCGACGCTTGCGTCGGAGTAATTGACTTAATTTGACTTTTCTTTCATATTTGACACTTCATGATGTGGGCCCGTAGCTCATCTGGGAGAGCGCCGCAATGGCATTGCGGAGGTAGTCGGTTCGATCCCGATCGGGTCCAAATCTTTTTTATGAACCTAATAAATTTTGTCACATTGCGTACCCTCTTTTCAGCCTCAAGCATCTTCTGCTTTGCAGAATCGCTTTCGGCAAAAAAAGAGTCTACGCCTATTTTTCTAAATCAAAACGCTCCCTTGGGTCGCCTTTTGATTAACAAAAATGACGGCTCCGCGGTAGTCGGTTCGATCCCGATCGGGTCCAGTTTTCCCACTACTTATGAATAATCTATGGAGTGATAAAGAGGCTCAAGCTTGCGAGGAAGATCTCCTTAAACTTCGAGTTTATACTTCACGCCTTCTAGGTCGCGACGAATCTCTTGTTCTTCATGGCGGCGGAAACACCTCTGTTAAAATAAATAAAAAAAATATTTTTGGCGAGGAAGAGCCCATTCTCTTCGTCAAAGGAAGCGGTTGGGATCTTGCCACTATTGAACCACAGGGCTTTTCACCCGCAAAACTGAATACCCTTCTTAAACTTGCCACTTTGGATCACCTCAGTGATTCAAACATGGTTCAAGAAATGCGAGCCTCTCTCATAAACCCAAATGCCCCAACACCTTCCATTGAGGCCATTCTTCATGCTCTCATTCCCTTCGTCTTTGTAGATCACACACATTCTGATGCCGTTGTAACACTTACTAATACAATCAATGGTGAAAAGAGAATTCGAGATATCTACGGGAATGGAGTTCTTGTCGTCCCCTATGTTATGCCGGGTTTCATTCTTGCAAAGAAAATTTGGGAAATGACAAATAATATCGATTGGTCAAAGCTCGATGGAATAGTGCTTCTAAATCACGGTGTTTTTACCTTTTCCAATGATGCAAAGTTATCTTATTCTCGAATGATCGATCTTGTAACTCTTGCTGAAAGGGAGCTTGAAAAAACTAATGCCTACAAGAATATTGCTTTAGGCCCAGCAACACCAGTACTCACAGAAAGAGATGCTCTTACACTTGCAGAACTAAGAAAAGAAGCTTCCAAAATTTATAGCTCCCCTCTGATCGTATCACACGATGGATCAAAAGAAGCTTGCGGATTTTCTCTGTTACCCTGTGCACATGAATTAGCAGCACGTGGTACTATTACACCGGACCACGTCATTCATACAAAACCCTGGCCCATGTATTTTAACAATGACATCAAGGCAGTTGCTGCGTTCTGGAATAAATATTCTGACTATTTCGATAGAAATACGGACGGCACTTTAAAATGTTTGGACAAGGCACCACGCTGGGCCGTTTGGCCAGATCGAGGCCTTCTTAGTTTTGGCACTAATACAAAAAAAACTAAAATTATTGCAGATATCGCACGCCATACAATTGCTGCCATTCAATGGGGTGAATCATTAGGTGGGTGGTGCCCTCTTTCTGAAAAACCATTATTCGATGTCGAGTACTGGGAGTTGGAACAGGCAAAATTAAAAAAAACATCTTTGGGACCTAAACTTTTGTTTGAAGGAAAAGTTGCTCTCGTGACTGGGGCAGCCAGTGGCATTGGCCGGGCTTGTGCCGAATTTTTATTTAAGCAAGGAGCAGCTGTTATTGGTCTTGATATTGACAAAAAAGTTACAGAATTTTTCTGCAAAGATGGACTTGTAGGACTACAGGCATCTGTCACGTCATCAGAATCAATTCATAAATCAATTCTCAGTATCATTAGCCGTTTTGGAGGTCTTGATATTCTGGTCAGCAATGCGGGTACTTTTCCGGCTGGTGAGAAAATCGAAAATCTCAGTAAAAAAAAATGGAAAGACACTTTAGACGTAAACCTCACAGGACATTTTCTAGTACTTAAAAATTCGATTCCTTTTTTAAAATTCGGGATAGACCCGTGTGTGATTTTTATTGCTTCTAAAAATGTGGCAGCACCTGGTCCGGGCGCTAGTGCCTATTCAACTGCTAAAGCAGGACTCACCCAATTGGCACGCGTTGCAGCCCTTGAGTTAGCGCCCTATGGAATTCGTGTGAATACAATTCACCCAGATGCCGTTTTTGATACAGCGCTTTGGACACAAGAAGTCCTCAAAAAGCGTGCCGATGTTTATGGTCTTTCTGTCGCCGAATATAAAACGAAAAATCTTCTTAGAACTCATATTACATCTGCTGACGTAGCTCATCTTGTTGCAACAATTGCGGGAAGTGCCTTTTCAAAAACAACTGGGGCACAGATACCTATTGATGGCGGGAATGATCGAGTGATTTAGTAAAATTTATGGAGTAATCATCTCTCAATTTTTTTGGAAGACAAGGCCGCAGAGAGGAGGGTGCTCCCCGCGGGGATAGGCTCGGACGTACCGAATCGTACGTCACCAGGAGCCTGACGAGCAAGAACGCAGTATTCCCCAAAAATGAGAGATGAGCTGATAAAAAAAAGGGCTCATGTTTCCATGAGCCCTTAATATCTCAAATAGCAATTTATCTGAGCTTAGAAGCGTCTTCCGAAACCGCCTCTGCTACGTCCGCCGCCGCCGCCTGGACGATCGCCCCTTGGTTTTGGGGGACGAGCTTCATCAATTTTCAAAGCGCGACCTTCAAAATCCTGCCCGTTAAGGCTATCTTTTGCTTTTTCAGCTGCGTCAGGAGTGGTCATTTCAACAAAACCAAATCCTTTTCCTTCGATGATGTTCACACTTGCCACCTCACCATACTGAGAGAACAGCTCCTGGAGCTGATCGTTTGTCACAGTATAGTTGAGATTACCAACATACAGTTTGTTTCCTTTCATTTTCTTTCCTCCTATTTATCTCTATACTTAATAATACTGCTTTCTGGAGGTTTGCAAACCGTGCATTCCTGACTACAGAGAAGAAAAGTACCTAAAAATAGAGACTGAAAACAAATACAAATTGAGCATTACCATATCATCTTTTATGTTACTAGTTTTTTTTTACAACAAAAACCCCTGAAATTTTCCAATTTATTGAATGATGGTGACGGTTTTAATCTTAACTTCTTGTAATGGACGATCTGAAGAGTCAGTTTCCACTTCGCTAATACTCTTAATGATATCCATACCTTCGACAACCTCTCCAAAAATGGAATGACGGTTATCAAGCCACGGGGTGGACTTCACCGTAATAAAGAATTGAGAACCGTTAGTGTTTGGTCCTGCATTAGCCATTGATAAAATCCCTGGTTTACTATGCTTTAAATCAGGATGAAACTCATCCTCAAACTGATAACCTGGACCTCCCGTACCCGTACCCATGGGGTCTCCTCCCTGAATCATAAAATCAGGTATCACACGGTGAAAAATGAGCCCATCATAAAACTTTCTTTTGGAGGGTTGATGCGTAAATGGATCCACAAATTCTTTAGTTCCCTCTGCAAGATCGATAAAATTTTGCACAGTTTTTGGAACCTGTGACTTAAAGAGTCGAATTTTTATAGCTCCGTGATTCGTATCTAAAACAGCAAAAACATCAGAATTTTTTTTCATAGAATCCTTTCTTATTAAAAAAAAGTAACCAAGACCAATAACCATCAAGACCAGGAAAGCTATCGCAAAAAATTTTTTACTCATGAGTTCTAACACTAATATTAAAAAATAAATTTACAAGGGAAAAAGTTTGCTTTACGAATCTATGTATTCGAGCTGTAGCTCTCACACTCATAGATTCGAGATTCTTCGGCTCTGCGGGCCTCTGAATGACAAATGACAAAGATAGTCCTCAAACTAGCTTCTGCAATTCTTTTCGAAGTTCGTCAGAAATCGGAATAACCCCACGAACATCATAATCATAAGTTACTTGTACTGACTTACCTCTAGCAACGACAGAGTCATTTTTTTTAATCACATATTCAATATCAAAACTTGCATTACCAATTTTTGAAATTCTGCAATGAATATCTAATAGATCTGCTCCAAAAGTAGCCACTTTAAAATCACATGAAACGTTGGCTACAATAAACGGAAACCCTTGCCATGTTTTTGTAGATTTTAAATTAATTCTTCTCATCATCGCAAGACGCGCTTCTTCAAAATAAGTAATGTAAGCCGCGTTATTCGTGTGCCCCAAACCATCAACATCAGAAAAACGCACACTTAAAGAATGTTTAAATGGAAAATTCATATTTAAAGGATATAGATTGCCACGGGTTGCTTTGCAACCCTCGCAATGACATAGGTAGTATAACTAAAACAAGG
>JACOXK010000018.1 GCA_016182335.1 Deltaproteobacteria bacterium
CACTGGCACGCCTCACATTTTGCAACTGACCCAAAGAACGCTGAAATCTCAAATTCACAAGCTCACCACGGAAATCAACAAGCTTCCTATTAAGCTCTGACATCTCCAAGTTTCTTATTTCAGTTAATTTCATAAACCCTCGCGTGTAACAATTTTTTTTCTTACTGGCAACTTATGACCAGCCAGTGTCAAAGCTAGGACTGCATCTGCTCTACTAATGCCCTCCATTTCATAAATAATACGACCCGGCTTTACGACAGCAGCCCACGCTTCAACAGCTCCCTTTCCCTTTCCCATTCGAACTTCAGCAGGCTTCTTAGTGAGAGGCTTATCAGGAAATACTCGAATCCAAATTTTTCCACCTTTTTTTGTAAATCGAGTCATTGCAACACGGGCTGCTTCAATTTGTTGCGATGTTACATGACCACAACACAGAGCCTTTAATCCGTAATCTCCAAAGCTAAGCGAACTCCCGGAATAAGATAGACCACGACGTCTGCCTTTTTGAGTTTTTCTAAATTTTGTTTTTTTTGGAGATAGCAACATAATCTTCTTCTAACCTTTAACTAAGCCAGTAGTTCTCCTTCTTTTTTGAGAGCACCGGCTCTATCACCTAGTATTTCACCGTGATTAATCCATACCTTCACACCTATCAGTCCAAATGTCGTCAATGCTTCGGCAAATCCGTAATCAATATCTGCTCTCAGTGTATGAAGTGGAACACTTCCTTCCGAATAATGCTCCGTTCGGGCAATTTCGGCACCAGCCAAACGCCCAGCACACATCACTTTCATTCCTTTAGCACCCAATCTCATAGCTGCAGTCAGAGATCTCTTCATGGCCTTTCTAAAATGAACTCGTTTTTCAAGCTGCGTTGCAACGTTCTCTGCAACTAGTTGTGAATCAATTTCAGGCTTTTTCACTTCGTAAATATTTATAAATATTTCTTTTTTCAGTTTTCTCTTCAACTCTTCTTTAAGAGTATCTATCCCTGCACCTTTTTTTCCGATAATAATACCAGGACGTGCTGTATAAATATCAACATTAATTTTACTGGCCAACCGATTAATAAGAATCTTTGAAACACCAGCATGATATAGTTTCTTTTTAAGTTCAGCCCTTAAAGCCAAATCTTCATGCAAAAAGGCAGCATAGTCTTTCTCAGCATACCATTGAGAGTTCCATCCTCTAATAACTCCTACACGTAATCCTATGGGGTTTACCTTCTGGCCCATTACGCCTCCTCTAAAATGACATGAACATGACTTGTTCTCTTACGAATAGGGGTAGCCCTGCCTTGAGCCCTTGGCATCCAACGTTTGAGCGTTGGTCCTGGATCAACCGTAATAGTTTTAACTAATAAAGTATCAACATCAATGTTTCCACGGTCCTTCGCATTGGCGACGGCAGATTCTAAAAGCTTTTTAACGGGCCCGGCTGCTACACGAGGTGTGAGTCTCAACATGGAAATAGCTTTATCAATCGATGTTCCTCGCACCAAATCCGCCACAAGACGAACCTTTCTAGGTCCCATTCTCAAAAATTTTAATGACGCCCTAACTTGCATAATTCCTCACCTAAGCTGATTGCTCTTCTTCTTTTTTACCACCAACAGTATGCGATCTAAATATTCTAGTCGGAGCAAATTCACCAACTTTATGTCCAACCATATTCTCCGTAACATACACTGGAACAAACTTTTTTCCGTTATGAACCGCCAGTGTTACGCCCACCATGTCAGGTATAATTGTAGAACGCCGCGACCATGTCTTAATAATCTGCTTATCCCCTTTCTGCACAGCCTCATTGATCTTAGTCATCAAATGTTGATCTACAAAAGGACCCTTTTTAATTGATCGAGCCATAAACTATTTTTGCTTTCTCCTTCTTACAATAAAACGATCTGTGCGCTTACTGTTTCTAGTTTTCAAACCCTTAGCACCCTGCCCCCACGGCGACACTGGATGCCGTCCACCAGAGGTTTTACCTTCTCCACCGCCATGAGGATGGTCGACTGGATTCATCGACACTCCACGATTGTGCGGACGACGACCTTTGTAACGAGATCTCCCAGCCTTACCTATCAAAATATTTTCATGCTCAACGCAACTCGCAATTCCAATCGTTGCTCGACACGTCTCAAGCACGTGCCTTACCTCTCCCGATGGAACACGAAGAATCGCATATCCATTTTCATATCCAAGCAATTGGGCATAGCTTCCTGCAGAACGAGCCAACTGCCCACCTTTCATGGGACGCATTTCAATATTATGAACAAAGGTTCCAGCAGGCATGTTTTTAAGTGGAAGACAGTTACCAACTTTAATATCTACATTATCGCCAGATATGATTTTTTCACCTTTCTTAACAAGGTGAGGAGCCAAAATATATCTCTTCTCACCATCATCGTAAGTCAGCAAAGCTATGTATGTTGTTCTGTTAGGATCATACTCAATACTGTCAACACGAGCCGGAATGTTGTCTTTATCTCTCTTAAAATCAATTAAACGATAGTGCCTCTTATGTTGTCCACCACGGAATCGTGAAGTAATTCTACCAACATTGTTTCTTCCACCCTTCCTTTTTAATGGAACAAGCAAAGACTTCTGCGGTTCAACACCCGTTAAATCAGTTTTAAAATCTAATACTGAATAAAAACGTCTTGCTGCAGATCTAGGTTTATAACGTCGTAATGCCATAACTCATCTTCCTCAAAAATTAGGAAGCGTTCCCCTCAAATAAGTCAATTTTTTGTCCTTTCTTAAGTGTAACGATAGCCTTCTTAAAATTAGGCTTCTTCCCAATATTTCTACCCAACACTTTATGTTTCCCACGCTGATTAAGAGTTCTCACCTTTTCCACCTGAACACCAAACCTTGAAGCCACGGCTTGCAACACTTCAAATTTATTGGCATCTACGTGCACTTCAAACACGTACTGAGCCAGCCCATTCAAGCGAGTGTTCTTTTCTGAAATTAATGGTTTCTTAAGAACTTGCTTCATTTTTTTTCTTCACATCCTTTGCCACTCTTTGAGATAGAGCTTCCCAATCAGTTGTAGTTAACATAAGATTCTCATATTTCATCAGATCAAAGACCGTAACTCCTGATAGAGTAGAGAGTTTCACTCCATTAATATTTCTAAAAGACAAACTAATATTATCATCCCGTTGCACAACAATAAGGGCCTTAGATATTCCAAAATTCTTCAATATAGCAACAGCTTCTTTGGTGCTCGGCTTTTCAAAATAAAGCTTGTCGAAAATAAAAATCTTGTTCTGCGCACAGAGAATTGATAAGGCTGCTCTCATAGCTCTTCTTCTTTCCGACTTATTCATCTTTTTATTAAAAAGCGTATGCTTCCCTCCAAATGCATCTCCGCCACCCACCCATTGTGGGGCACGAATAGATCCCTGCCGAGCTCGACCTGTCCCTTTTTGTCTCCAAGGTTTAATACCTCCGCCCGAAACAAGAGTTCTATTTTTGAAAAAACGCATCGACTTTCTTGCATTAGAAAGTTCAGTCACAACGGCTCGCTGAACAGCAAACTCTGGTTTATTTATTTCACGAAAAACATCGTGTAAAACTACAGTTCCAATTTTTTCATTCCTCTGATTGCGAACAGTAATGTTCTTCACAACTCTTTCCTCACTTCAACCAGAGATTGGTAAGCACCAGGTACACTTCCGATAACTGCCAAAATATTTTCTTCTCTATCGATGTCTATTACTTTTAAATGGGAGATCGTCACCTGATCTCCTCCCATACGCCCAGGCATTTTACGCCCTTTATAAACTTTACCAGGTCTGGCCCGCATCCCAATGGAACCAGGTGCACGATGGAATCTTGAACCGTGAGTCGCTGGTCCCCCATGAAAATTATGTCTTCTGAACACTCCCTGAAATCCCTTACCCTTTGAAACACCTGTCACGCAAACTGATTCCCCAATATTAAATCCGTCAGCGCCAAGAGTTGCGCCAACAGCAACCTGTGGCACATTATCAACTCTAAATTCCCGCAAACTACATCGTGGCTCCACTTTAATTTTTGAATAAATACCAAGATCTGGCTTACTCAGTAATTCCTTTCTTTTTAAGCCAACTCCAACCTGTACTGCATTATAGCCATGCTTTTCACGAGTCCTGCAAGCAGTCACAATATTGTTAGCTACATGAAGCAGTGTCACACAAATCGATTTCCCATTCTCATTATAGAGAGATGTCATACCCATTTTGTAAGCAAGAACACCACCTGCGAAAATTCCTTTATTCTGATCCACCATGTGCTCTTCTTTTTTACCTTTAGACATAATAGTTTACTTTACCTCTGTATGACCTGTATGTGCTCGACACCATCGACAAAACTTTTTTAACTTAAGCCGCTCAGTCGTTTTTTTCCTATTCTTTGTAGTACTATAATTTCTCCGCTTACAAGAATCACAACTCAAAGATATAGGTGGCCTCAAATCACTCATAAAGATTTTATCTCCACGTGAACCCCAGCAGATAAATCCAACTTCATCAAGGCATCGACTGTAGCCTGTGTTGGTTCTATGATATCTATCAATCTCTTATGAGACCGAATTTCAAACTGCTCCCTCGACTTCTTATCAATATGTGGAGATCGCAAAACACAATACTTATTAATCTTCGTAGGAAGAGGGATCGGACCAGCAATCTGTGCTCCAGTTCTTTTAATCGTATCAACTATCTCAGACACAGACTTATCTAACAATTTATAATCAAATGCCTTGAGTCTAAGTCTGATCTTTTGTGTTTCATTCATAAAAAGCTCTACTCCTACTCAAGAATTTCGCCCACTACTCCAGCGCCGACCGTACGTCCACCCTCACGAATAGCAAACTTCACCTCCTTCTCCATGGCAATCGGTGTAATCAGCTGTCCTTCAATCACTATGTTGTCCCCAGGCATAACCATCTCAACATCTTTTGGAAGATTAATGGAACCTGTAACATCCGTTGTTCTAAAGAAAAATTGTGGGCGATAACCATTGAAAAATGGAGTGTGACGCCCACCCTCTTCTTTTGTTAATATATAAACCTGGGCTTTAAATTTCGTATGTGGAGTAATTGTGCCAGGTTTAGCCAACACCTGTCCACGTTCAACATCAGTTCGCTTTAAACTTCTTAAAAGAACACCAACGTTCTCACCGGCCTGACCCTCATCCAGAATCTTTCTAAACATTTCAATTCCAGTCACAACCGTTTTCTGAGTATTTCGAATACCCACCACTTCTACTTCATCTCCATTTTTAACAATGCCACGTTCAATTCTACCCGTAACAACTGTTCCGCGACCCTCAATACTGAATACGTCTTCAATTGGCATTAGAAAGTCTTTTTCGACATCGCGTTTCGGTTCAGGAATGTACGTATCAAGAGCCTCAACCAATTTTTCAATGGCAGCAATACCCAATTCCCCCTTGTCGCCTTCAAGAGCTTTTAAAGCACTTCCTTTAATGATCGGTATTTCATCCCCAGGAAACTCGTACTGATTCAAAAGTTCTCTGACCTCAAGTTCCACAAGGTCCAAAAGTTCCTTGTCATCAACCATGTCAACTTTGTTGAGGAACACTACGATAGAGGGAACGCCTACTTGTCTTGCCAACAGAATATGCTCCCTTGTTTGAGGCATAGGACCATCTGCTGCAGAAACAACGAGGATAGCACCGTCCATCTGTGCTGCTCCCGTGATCATATTTTTTACGTAGTCAGCGTGACCTGGACAATCAACGTGAGCATAGTGTCTCTTATCAGACTGATATTCAACGTGAGATGTTGCAATTGTAATCCCTCTTTCTCTCTCTTCTGGAGCATTATCAATTGAATCAAACGCTCTAAAATCGGCTAACCCCTTATCTGAAAGCACCTTTGTAATAGCTGCTGTGAGTGTTGTCTTGCCGTGATCGACGTGTCCGATTGTTCCTACGTTCACATGCGGTTTTTTTCTTTCAAATTTTTCCTTTGCCATCGCTCCTCCTTGAGTTTCTCTCGAAAATCTTTCAAAAAAATTTATGCTGATGTTTACTCGAATCTAATACACAGAAGTTAACATATATAAATGACTTACTCCTTAGATGCAAGGATATTTTCTTGAACATT
>JACOXK010000019.1 GCA_016182335.1 Deltaproteobacteria bacterium
TATTCGCTTGTTAAATCAATGCCAAAAAAAAGAGGATCATCTGTATTAAGACTCAAGGAAAGTCCTTGGTCCAAAAATTTTTTGGCGGGATGTTCTTCTAATGTCTTAACTGCTTGCGTGATAAAATTACTTGTCAGTGAAATCTCAAAATGGATTTTTTGTTGAATCATTTTTTGAAGCATTTCTGGGTGATGCATGATTTGAATCCCGTGACCAATGCGTTGGGCATGAAGTAGGTTCACGGCATCTTCAATGTTTTCTGAAAATTCAGTCTCTCCGGCATGAATCGTAATGCCTAAATTTCTTCCCTTCTCACTTGATGGGAGAGGGATAGGGTGACTTAATCTCTGAAATTCTTTTTTATAAAGTTTTGGTGCAAATCCTCGTTCAACCCCGGCAAGATCTACACCTATGACATGATCTTTGTATTTTAAAGCTAGATCAAGTGTTTTTTTGCAGGACTCCATTCCATAATCTCTTGAAGAAATTAAAATCACTCCTGCCACCATTTTATAATCTTTCTCACCCTGGGAGATTCCCTCTAAAGCGCCATCAAGAGAGTCTTCCCAAGACAAATTTGTTTTAGCACACATAAACGAGGGGCTGTATCGAAGTTCTAAAATTTTGATGTTATCCAAAGCTGCATTCTTCATGGCTTCATACGTTAAGTTTTTGATTATTTTTTTAGATGTAAAAGCCGCTTGGATAATTTCAAATTTTTTTAAAACCTCACCCAGAGTGCGAGAAGGAGATAGGCATAAGTGCTCTTCTGATAAAGTCGACGGCAGATAGGGTGCAATACTTTCCATGGAAAACGATGCTTCAAGATGCCTGTGTAGCTCAATCTTTGGCCATTTTTTATATTTTTTGTACAGTTCCATCCAAATATTTTATCCTAGATTTTTATAATAAACACTGCTAATTTTGTCACATGGATTTAAATCCACAGCATTGCAATGACGGAGCAAAAAAGAAAAAATTTACAACCATTAGCGACATGGAAGTTCCACCCCTTGTTACTGAAAAAGATTTAAACAATTTTAATTCAAAAACTAAGTTAGGCCTTCCGGGGGATTATCCTTACACCCGAGGTATTTATGAATCGATGTATCGGGGTAAACCCTGGACAATGCGTCTGTTTGCAGGATTTGGCACAGCTCAAGACACGAATAAAAGATTTAGAATGCTTTTGGAACATGGCCAGACGGGTCTTTCAACTGCTTTCCACATGCCTACACTTCGTGGCTTTGATTCAGACAATGTGCAAAGCAGAGGGGAAGTCGGAGTGGCAGGGGTTGCGATTGATTCTCTTGAAGATATGGAAGTTCTTTTTGATAAAATTCCTCTTGAAAAAGTGACAACATCTATGACCATTAATGGCCCGGCAAGCATACTTTTCGCTATGTATATTGCAGTGGCTCAAAAACAGGGAGCTGATATTAAAAAAATCAGTGGCACCATTCAAAATGATATTCTTAAAGAATATCTTGCCCAAAAGCTTTGGCTGTTTCCTCCTAAACCATCGATGCGGCTGATTACAGATATTTTTGCCTATGCTTCAAAACATGTGCCTAAGTGGAACACCATTAGCATCAGTGGTTATCATATCCGAGAAGCGGGTTCGACGGCTGTCCAGGAGCTTGCGTTTACTTTGGCTGATGGAATTGAATACGTGCAGCATGGAATCGATACTGGGTTAAAAGTGGATGATTTTGCGCCCCGTCTCTCTTTCTTTTTTAACTGTCATAACGATTTTTTTGAAGAGATTGCAAAATTTAGAGCGGCTAGACGTATGTGGTCAAAAATCATGAAAGAAAGATTTAAAGCGCATGACCCAAAATCTTGGATGTGTCGCTTCCATACCCAAACATCAGGCGTGAGCCTGACAGCACAACAGCCTTTAAACAATGTTGTGCGCGTTGCCCTTCAGGCGATGGCTGCAGTTTTAGGAGGTACGCAATCTTTGCATACCAATTCTCTGGATGAGACATTAGCACTTCCCTCTGAAGATTCTGTTCGAGTAGCTCTACGCACTCAACAGATCATTGCTGAAGAGACTGGCGTTATCAACTCAATTGACCCCTTAGGAGGCTCTTATTTTGTTGAGCACATGACAGACAAGATGGAGAAAGAGGCTTGGAAGTATATTGAAAAAATTGATCAACTAGGTGGCATGGTTGAGGCTATTGAGGATGGTTATCCCCAGCGAGAAATCACAAATGCTGCTTATCATTATGAACAGCAATTAAATGCTCAAGAAAAAGTTGTTGTAGGTGTGAATAAATTCTCGATGGAGGAAAAGAGACCCATTGAAATCTTAGAAATTCATCCACTTACGGAAAGGAACCAAATTCTAAGAGTTCAAAGTGTGCGAAAGCGTCGTAATGCAAAGAAAGTGAGCGAATGTCTCAAGAAATTAAAGTTAGCTGCAAAGGGCGATGATAATATCATGCTCCCGATGCTGGAGGCTGTAAAATCGTATGCAACTGTTGGAGAGATGTGCGAAGTATTGTGGGATGTGTTTGGGCATTATCAGGATCCAGCCATCATATAGACAACTTCTATTGTCTATATGAGCATCCACTTGCGTTAGTTTTGGGTTAGGGTTAGATATTGTCGTATGCGTCCTGTTAGAGTCCTCATCGCCAAACCCGGTCTTGATGGCCATGACCGTGGTGCTAAAGTTGTAGCGCGCGCTTTGCGTGATGCGGGTTTTGAAGTTATTTATACTGGCATTCACCAAACACCAGAAAACATTGTAAGAACGGCCCTTGATGAAGATGTCGATTGCATTTGTCTTTCTGTGCTTTCCGGAGCTCATAATTATTTATTCAAAAAAATCAAAGAGCTTCTAAAAAAAGAAAACGCTTCTGATCTTCCTATTGTTGGTGGGGGTATCATCCCTGATGAAGACAAAAAGAAATTGTTAAAAGCGGGGGTATTTGAAATATTCACACCTGGGGCATCACTAGAATCTATTGTCACTTTTTTTAATAAGAAAATAAAACCTAGAAAATTGTCAAAGTAATATTATTCTTGAGAAGACGATGGTGAAATAATACCTTCGTTTTTAAATAGCCCTTCAGTACGAATTCTTCCATCTCCTCCATCGCCCCCAAAATTTCCAGCTTTGCCACCTAATGCTTGAATAGTTCCAGAAGGGGTTACATGAATGACACCACCTTCACTTTGAATGAGAATTCCTCCACCACTGGCACCGCCACCACCGCTGGCTCGATACTTCTCATCTTTACTGATGGTTCCGTCACCGCCATTGCCACCATGTGCCAATACACTGCCTTCGATGACGATATCTTTTTTTGCAAAGAGACGCAGGGATCCACCTGCGCCTCCACCACCACCACCTTTTGTCCCATTTTTATAATTGCGCCCTCCGGCACCCGCTGAACCACCCACAAGAGGGATTAATTCAGCCGACCCATAAGACGCCCCTCCACCAAAACCATTTTTATTATTTTTTCCAGAAGTTCCAAATCCACCACCTCCTCCTCCAGTGGGGCTGTGACCCCTATAGAAATTTTTTCCACCACCCAACCCCTGGCCTTTCTGGCCGATACCCTTGCCACCACCTCCACCTTCAGAAGCTCCAGCAGCTCCTGTACCACCGTTGCCAGGCTCTTTTCCCCCATCTTTGCCATGAGTGCCACTGGCAGATAAAGTACCTCTGATCAGAATGTGCCCATTCGAGAGTAATTCCAAAGGTTTTTTGTTGGGGCCAGCCCATAGCTGTGCTTTTGGGTAAATACCAATGAAATCAAAGGCAGGCTCGCTCTCAAAGAGTGTGACATCTTTCTCTATCAGAAGGCTTTTTTTCATAATTAATTGCTTCTGAAGAATGCGCCCGCTTTCAAGTGTAAATTTAAAAACTAACTTTCCTCCATATTCAATTATATTTTCAAAATCATCTGCCTGGAGATAAAAAGATTGATGATTGAAAATATCTTCAAGAACAGAACCATCTTCAGCGTTTATTAATTTTGAATCTGGGGCATTTGATAATCCAAGACCTAAAACGCCGTTTTGTGGAAGAGTATCCCATAGTGAGAAACTCTTTTTTTGAATACTTATGGAAACAAGTTTATCTGAAAAATCTCCGCCATGATCAAAACTTACTTTGAATAAAGCATCCCATCCGTCACCTGGCTTTAAATTTTCACTTTCAGAAACTTTGTCATAAAAAAACCCCTCATAGTTTACAGAGACTTTTGTTTCAAACAGCTGTATCTGTGAAGTATCTGAGTGTGATGCATGAGTTACTTTGACAGAAACGAGCGGGTTTGAGGGAAGGGTGGCTGGAGCTTTGTAAACTGCTGCAAGCCCTGGAGCTTCTATAATAGTGCCAATGGTGGCATTGCCACCTTCAATATCATTCACAAACCATCGCACGCTTGGATTTTCCAACTCTGATGAGGCTTGGAATTTTTTTTCTGTTTCAATTTGAATATTTTCTGTCGATGGAGAGAGCGCTAGTGCTTTTTTAAGTTTAATATTAGTTGTGCCAACAAGTTTATTGAAAGCATGGCTGACGGCTTTAATTCTTACAGTATTGCCATTGCTAGGAACTGTATCTGGGGGCATATAAATGCCATCTTGAGAAATGGTGCCAAGGCTCTGAGTTGTATCTTCCTGTCCTTCAATAGACCAGGTTACTGTTTGGTTCTCAATGCCGCTTATAGAGGCTTTAAATGTGAGACTCAGTCTAGAACCTACTACTATAGAATTATTTTGAGGAGTGATTTCGATATTAAAAGGGCTCTTGGTGTTTTTTTCAATCTTTTCAACAAATGTTTTAACTACTTCATCTTGATCGGAGAGTCCTGATTTGTTTTGCTCATTTTTCAAAAAATCTTTCATCGAAGAGGATAGTTTAGTTGTGATAGTGTCTTCTGGAAGCGTGATAGTTGTACCTTCCAAGAAAATTGTTTGATTGTTTTTGTCTTTTCCATCGAAGATGCCATCTTGGATGTCCACTGAGAGAGCACTTAATAAATTCATAATAGAAAATGGAGCCTTGTCATTGTCTTTAGTTTTGACAAAAAGTGTGCTTGCTTGCTGCGATAAGCCTGCAATGAGTAATCCGTAAAGAGCAGATTCGTCGTTGGAGCTAGATGCAGTTTCCAAGGTTAAGTCCAGAGGTTTTCGGATGAGAAAATCTGAAATGCCAAACATCTTTGAGAGTTGATTGTGAGCTTGCTCATTAGCCTCTCCAATAGTCTGCCCTTGTGAAACAAGCTCAAGGGCTAAGCTTGAAGATAACGTTGTTAGGGGAGTGATATAAAAGCTAGGTTGCGTACTTGTATTATCCAAGGATTCCCCACCCGAGGGATACAGATTGATGAAAGCAGTGATGGGATTTTCCTTTGTAAGTGTGACAATGTTTCCTGTGGCCTCGTCTTTAAACGTACCACTCACAGCTTCAATGAAATACGGGATGCTGGAATGAATCGCAGTCATTGTAAATTGACCTTCTTCATTCGTTTGAAAAGTTGAAACAACCTCACCTATAATTCCATCTGAATCTATTTTTTTTACAACAAGCTGTCCGTTACTCACTGGGCCTTTGAAGACGACGCCCGTAACCGTGGTCAAAGATGTAGAACAGGTTAAAAATGTAAAGATGGATAAAAGGAGAACACTGCGTAATAGAGAGCAGATGTTCATAGAGAAATCATAACAGTGTCATCACGGGCTTGTCATCTCGAAAGCGAAAGGAGTCTCGTCTAAGGCGAAGACGGACGATCGAAGTATTTAATGTCCAAAATATTCTTGTGCCGCTGTTTTTTAGAAACAAATACAGCAGAAACTTTAGATCCTATTTTTGGATTTTTCCAAGATGGGCCAAGTTTATGAATTAATCCACCCTCAAACCCTTTAAATTCAATGAAGCCAATCAAAACAGGTTGCGAAAGCCTGTTTTGATCCAGATCGATGTAAGATCGAGTCCATGTCTTAAGCCTTCCAAATTTTGGAACGACCTTATTGACAGCAAGCCTTGAAAAAGGTTCTGAACAT
>JACOXK010000020.1 GCA_016182335.1 Deltaproteobacteria bacterium
GTAAAGAAGCCCTGTTTCTTGTTTGAAAGAAGAGTCGTGTTCCTCATCAACAATAATGATTCCAATATTTTCAAGAGGTGAAAAAAGTGAACTTCTTGTACCTAGGACTACATGCGGTTGTTGTAACTGCATTTTTCTCCAATTCCAATAGCGCTGTCTTTGGGAAAGTCTGGAATGGTAAACAGTAAGCTTATCGCCGAAGCGACTCAAAAGCTTACATTCCATCTGAGGGGTGAGCGAAATTTCCGGAACAAGAAGAAGAGCAGATTGATGATGATCAAGAGCCTTTTGAATAAGTTGTAGGTAAACTTCTGTTTTTCCACTTCCTGTAACTCCATGGAGAAGAATGGGGACAAATCTCTGCTGCTCGACATACGTAACTATTGAATCGAAGGCCGTTTTTTGCTCTTGTTGTAAAGAGTAGGGGCTTTCCAAGACATATATATTTTTGTTTTCCTTAAGGGGTTTATAGTTTTTAAAAGCTGGAAGCGCTGTTTTAAGAATGATACCCAGGGGGGTGCGATAATAATGAGCGATCCATTGATAAAATTTTAAATTTTTTGCATTAAAGAAAGGTAGTGTATGTAGAAAAGAAAAAATAGATTTTGTTTTTCCTATAGATTTGGGCTTGGTTTCAAGCAGGTCAAGGGCATAACCCAAAGCTTTTCTCTTTCCAAAGGGAATTTCAACGGGGCATCCCATTTTATACTCTTCTGAAAGATGGAGTGGGAGCTCATAGATATAAATAGATTGTGTTGGAACTCCAACAGCGACTGAGAGGTACTTCTTATTAATGTGAGGTCTCCTTATTATTTCAACGATAACAGAGATGGAGCAGCTTTTCTAAAAAACCTGTGCGAACAGATGAAAGGTCATCACTGGGACCATCAAAAAAACTATTAGGCATTCTTACATTGACTAAAGCATCTTCAAATTCCCATAGGGCCAGGTCTTTTTTTTCAACTTCATTATTTTCATTTTCAGACAATATTTGTGAAAGTCTGATTTTTTGAGGAATATGAACAACTTCTTTGTGCAGAAAATATCCATCGAAAGAGAGTTCATAGGTGTCGCCTTCGTCGAGCCATCTTATGATGGAGGGACGTGATGGTTGATCTGAGCTTTTAGCCATATCCACGATGAAATAAGAGTGAGCGTGTGCAGGATCAAAAACTTTATAGACAAAATTCTTGTTTTGTTCTGCGATGGATATTTTTCCAGTTGTCGCAAGAAACTTTTTATATTCGATTCCATACATAAACACGAGTGTCTCAGGCTTAAAACTCGGCGCGGCATCCTTCGTTTCCTTTCTTAAAAGCACCATTTTCTCTTTTTTAAAAATGGGTAAGGGTGCTAGTCCTTCGTGAATAGCTAAAATATTTCTTAATTCGAGAAAGCTTGCGGCCCCCCTCGCATCGTAGGAAAATAAAAAATTCCAAAGAGACCACGAAAGTTCAGAAGAGTTTAAAAAACTCAGTTTTTCATTGGGGCAGGTCACTTCAACTTTGTATTTGTCTGGAGCTTGATAGTAGGAAGTAAGAGAGCACGATGAGTCCCCATCAAGAAGAGTTAGTTTGTACTGAGTTTTGAGAGATCGGATAATTCTTTTAGATTCAGCAGCGTGCTCAAGGAGGGCTTCTGGAGTTGGAAAATGGGAAAAACTGAAAACAGGAATAATAGAAAAAAGAGCTACGAGTAGAGAGAATCGAAAAATGTTTTTAATTCCTTTTTCCATTTTAATTCTTTCGCTCCGAAATATAGATGAGCCTTAAGTAGCCCTAATTTATCACCTGCGTCTATTCGCGTCCCCTTAAATTTATAAGCATAAATAGGTTCATTTTGCAAAAGAAGTGCTACAGCGTCTGTGAGCTGAATCTCTCCACCTTTACCTTTGGGTGTTTGTTTAAGGCACTCAAACAGGTTTGGAGTAAAAATATAACGGCCAATAATGGCAAGTCGCGACTTTGTTTGGTGAGGGCTTGGTTTTTCAATAACACGGTTGATTTTATAAAGCCGGTCTCCAATGAGCTCGCCCTCTACAATGCCATACATAGGAACTTGCGCTTGCGAAACTTCCATAACTGAAATCACAGAGTGTTTTTTATCATCAAAAACGTTTGTAAGTTGTTTCAAGACTGGGACTTGTGCGTCAATAATATCATCGCCAAGAGTTACGGCAAAAGGTTCTTCACCAATAGCGCTTTGTGCTTGAAGAACAGCTGCCCCCAACCCTGATGGAAGCGGTTGATGGACTGAATCAAAAGATAAAGAGGGAGTGTAATTCGGCAGCAATTCAATTAAATCAAGCCTATTTTTCTCTTCTAAATATTGTTTGAGAGTAGAGTCTTCCAAAAAATAGTTTTTAATGGCACCCTCTTTATCAGAAGTAACAAAAACTATATGAGTCATACCGGAAGCCTGAATCTCAGAAACTGCGTAATCTACAGTAGGTCGATCAAGAATAGGTACAAGTTCTTTGCAAACAATTTTGGTGATAGGTAGAAGCCGTGTTCCACGACCGGCTGCTGGGATAATGGCCTTTTTAACTTTTTTCATGCAGATAACATACGTTCTCTATCTTCGCGAAGCTGCTTGCAATCGATGCAGTGGGTTGTGACGGGGCGGGCTAGCAATCGTTTTTCGCAAATATCATCCCCACAACCTAAACAGATGCCAAACGTTCCTTCAGTAACACGTTTTAAAGCCTGTTGAATTTTAAGGATTAAGTTTTTTTCTCTGTCTTTTATTCGAATGGAGTTAATCCAGTCGGTTTCAATAGAAGCTAAATCAACCTCATCAAGAGTTTTTTTTTCATCCGATAAGATATTGGAATCAGCCACCTTTAAGGCGTTTTTATAAAGCTCCTCAAGTTGAGTTCTTAAGACCTTTTCAAATTTTTGCATCTTCTGCTTGTTCATATTTTCTAACCTCACTTCAAAGCACAGCTTTCTAGCATCGCCTATAATTTAAGTCAATTCTCGTTGAGAAACGTACTATAAGCTGTTAAAGCTAATTTATGAGGACGTTTATAAAGCACATTCTTTTGCCCTTCATGATAACAAGTGCAATGCTTCATGCGCGTGAGTTTTCTCAATCTCGCTCGATGGGAATGAGTGATGCTTTAAGGGGTAGTGTTGCCCTTAATGAGGGACTCTATTTAAACCCTGCTTCATTCGCATTTACGAACAAGTACTCTTTAGAAGCCCAGGTTTCTCTCCATCAGGGCGCCCAGCTCTATAATGCCTCAGTAGTTGATACCAAAACAAGTTCCTTGGGTGCCGGCGTGGCTTACACGAGAATGGAACAAAGTGTTGGAATATCTCATAATTATATTCACGGTGCCTTAGCCTCCAAGTTTGATCGGTTAGGGGTTGGACTAGGGACAGTTTATGAATTTAGTGATCAAGTACAAAAATGGGATTTCAATGTCGGAGGTCTTGTGGAAGTATATTCGCGGCTTCACTTAGGGATGAACGGAGTTCACTTGCTTTCGAAGTCATCTCGTGAATTGGGAGCTGGTATCCAGGTTAATTTTTATGATTTATTATTTTTGTCGGCAGATGCCTCGAAAGTTCTTGTAGGGAAAAGCTATGATATTCGGGGTGGGGCTGAAATAGTCCATTTGAGTTCAGGGGTCTCTTTTAGAGCCGGGTCCCATTTCAACACGGAGGATCGTTTTAAAAGTTTTTCACTAGGGACAGGCTGGTCGATGCATAAGGTAGCTCTCATGTACGGATATCAGCGAGAATTAGATGTTCGTGAGTCGCTTCATACGCTTTCTTTAAGGATCTTTTTTTGATTTAGTTTATTATCAAATCGTACGGCGTTGGCGTCTTTTTCGATGCCACCGTTTAGCAAATCCAACCACGAGTGGAATATAGGATATCAGAACAACCAGTACGATAATTTTGTCTAAGCGGTTAGCTAAAGAGGTTTGTCCTAAGTAATAACCTAGCCATAGAACGGTTGTGACCCACAAAACTCCACCTGCGATATTCCAATAAACAAATTTTCGATATGGCATTCGAGCCACACCTGCTACAAAAGGAACAAAAGTTCTTAAGATAGGAACATACCTGGCTATGACAACAGAAATAGCGCCATATTTGACATAGAAATCATGAGCTTCGTCAAGATGCTTGCGTTTGTAAAACCGACTGTCTGGTTTATCCCAAATTCGATCCCCTGTTTTATGACCCAGATAAAATCCGACCTGATCCCCAACAATGGCTGCGATAATTAAAATTAAATTAAGAAAACGAATGTCTAAAAAATCAAGATGATGAGGATTCAGTGGATGGGCAAGCACACCCGTCGTAATGAGCAACGAATCCCCTGGCAAGAAAAAGCCAAGCAATAAACCTGTTTCAGCAAAAACAATTCCAACGAGTGCTATGATCCCACCCATTTCAATTATTTGTGCTATTCCAGATGCAGAGTGAAGTTCTCTGAGCCATTCAAGCATACACAGTTCGTTCACAAATACTGAATCCGAGAATTGGTGTCAAAAACAATGTAAGAAGTATAATATTTAACTGGTAGACATGAAGTTTTTGATATAGAGGAATCTTCTTATGAATTTAGCAAGTCGCTGTCGTCACGAATTTGCTCCGGGGATCAGAGGTCGGGGGGAGGATTATTTCAGGACTAGGAGAGTTAGTTCGCCTGAAAGAAACCTCGACAGAGTTAAGTTCAATGTTCGGGGTTCTGGTAGCGTTTATGAAGTTTTTATAGACTGGATGAAAACTTACCAAACTGGAAAGCTGCTTGTTTCTTGTACATGTCCTTACTTTGTAGGCGAAGATTATTGTAAACATATTTGGGCGTGCATTCTTCAACTTGACCAATTTAAGCTTGGCATACTTGTGCCAGGTAAGGATATGCTCGAATTAGATATTGTTGAAAAAACCGAAATTTTTAAACATAATCTGCAAAGCACTTCTTCTCCTCATCCCGTAGATAATTGGAAGGGTCAATTAGAACTGATCAGAACAGGACAATTTTACAAATCGAGAAAATCATTTCTTGCAGATGAATATGCACAGCGACTTGCATTTTATGTTTTGAATATCCCCATGACATATGAAGATGGGGACCTTGTTATTAATTTTTGGATGAAGGAAAAAAATGAGCAGGGTCATTGGGGAGATTTAAAACCTACCCATGTCTCAGAGAATTTACTCTATCGGTACCAAGATAAACGCGATAGAGAATTATTAACGTTCCTTCTAGATGAATGTGATCCGCGCTTCTATAAACACCAAAGATCCTCGCAGTACAATCAGCCTTATCATACATCCCAAGTCAATTTGGAAGCTCAGATAGCCCTGGTAGCGCTTCCGATGCTTTGCGAGACCAATCGTTTTTTTGCCTCAGAAAAAACAAGGGAAAATCTATGTAACTTCACGACCCCTCTTAAATATTGCAATGATTCATCTTGGAAATGTGAACTTGTTGTAAAAACAGAGCAGGAGCATTATGAACTCACAGGGCGTCTTTATAAAATCAAACATAAGCATGAAAAAATTTATAGAAATATCAATGAACCGCTTTGCATTTCAAATCACGGTTTTGTGGTATTTCAAGACTCCATTGAGAAATTCAACTCGCAAAATTCATTTCAATGGATCTCTTATCTAAGATCTCAAAACAAAATGATAATTCCTAAAAATGATGGTTCCGAATTTATAAAAGAGATTCACTCCAACTCACTTGCATTGTTATTAGATTTACCAAAGGAACTTCAATGGAGAAAAGAACATATTCAACCTCAAGTTAGAATTGTCTTTTCTGAACCCCTGATTCCCGAACATGGTGGAAAGTCTTATCTCTCCTCTTGGCAATATGCTCTTTCTTTTGAATTTGAGTTTGAATACGATGGCTTCAAAGACTTTGAAACATTAGGCGAACAAGATGGCCAGATTATTGATGAAAAAAATCAACGTATTATTTTAAGGGATCAACAATTCGAAAAATCCTGCTTTAAGCAACTTGAGAATTTAGATTTT
>JACOXK010000021.1 GCA_016182335.1 Deltaproteobacteria bacterium
AGAGGAAACTATTGGACAGGTACGCACACCAAGCATCGGTTGAAATATCATTTTGTCTGGGTTCCAAAATATCGTAAAAGAATTTTGAGAGGTAAAATTTATACAGGAACATTATGAGTTTTTAAAAGAAAGAAATGTTAGAAGCTATATACCTATGAGAGCTGTATATGGAAGCGCTGGTGGGCTTCCAAAAACTGATTTTAAATATGATACAAAAAAAGATTGTTATACGTGTCCTGAAGGAAAAGTCCTTCTCCTTCATTGTACATCCAAAAAAAATGGCAATAAAACTTATAAGATAAAAGATAAAGCCTGCATAACATGTCCAATCAAACAAAGTTGCACCCCACAAGGTTCAGCAAGGAGAATTACAAGAGGCTACTATGAAAATGAGATAGAAAAAATAAGAAGACGAATGCAAACGCCACATTTTAAATCTAAACTGTAGGAGAACGGATGTGGAAGATGGAGGGACTATTTGCAGAAGCTAAATCTTTACATTGCATGAAGAGAGCTAAATATCGCGGCTTATGGAAAGTTCAAGCTCAAGTTTACATGATAGCTTTTGTTCAAAATCTAAAGCGATTAGTGACTTTAGACCCTCAATTTTTTATAAATTATTTTATAAAAACATTTAGAACCGAAATTCTAAGTTTTTTTTATTGCAAACCTTAATAAAGCACTTAAAAACAATGGCTTTTTCAACAGGCCCTACCAGAAATACGGCCAGAGGACTTGTTTTGGCCTGATTTCAAAAGGTGTCTAAGTGACATAGAAGCATGCCATGGGAAACTCTCATTTTATGATTTTCAAGATGAAATCATTGATGGCATCTAAAACTTGCGAAATATGCTCTGGAAATTGACCTTTTTCATCAAGAGCTTCCATTGGAATGACAAAAACTAAATTCTTTACTTTCGTTACCTTCACGGTCAAAATGACTGCTTAGAAATATGGTCTTCATTTTTTCACACCTTTATTTTTATATTTTTCTTGCTATCTTGAGCGTGAGTTTTATTTCGTTGATCGGTGCTTTGATTCTTTCTTTGAATAGGGAGTGGTTGAAAAAAACTCTCTTTATTCTTGTAAGCTTTGCCACAGGCTCACTTCTTGGAGCTGCTTTTTTAGACTTACTTCCCGAAGCATTAGAGAATTGCGAAAAAAATATATTTGTAATGACTCTGGTCGGAATTTTGAGTTTTTTTATTATTGAAAAGTTTATTCACTGGCACCATCACCATACCGGAGAGCATGACATCCACCCGTTCACGTATATGAATCTTATTGGAGATGGTTTTCACAATTTTATTGATGGAATTGCAATTGCTGCAAGTTTTTCACACGATATCCGTCTTGGGATTGCAACTTCGATAGCTATTTTGTTTCATGAGATACCGCAAGAAATTGGCGATTTTGGAATACTTCTTTACGGGGGATTTTCAAAAGGCAGGGCGCTTTTTTTTAACTTCTTGGCCTCCCTCACGTCATTTTTAGGTGCCTTCGTGGGTGTTTTTTTTCTTTCCCAAGATATCAGTATTTTACCCTACTTGCTTGCATTTGCTGCGGGGAATTTTATTTATATTGCAAGCACTGATCTACTTCCGGAACTCAAAGAACACTCAAAATCAAGTACGAGTTTGATCCAACTGATAGCAATCTTGATGGGTGTTTTCACCATCGCCTTCATAACATAAAACATGCTTAATCCTAGTTTTGTAAAAGTTGGCTTGGTTATTTTAGGTGGGGCGATAGGGACGGGCGCTCGATATTATGTGTCTTCAGTGGCCTATCACCATTTAGGAGCAAGATTTCCTTGGGGAACTATGATTGTGAATCTTGTAGGATGCTTATTGATAGGGCTTTTATGGGGTTTTTTGGAAGATGTTTTTGTATCAACAACACTCAAGGCTTTTTTATTTCTGGGCATTTTAGGTGGATTTACGACTTATTCCTCTTTCGCTATGGAGTCTTTTAACTTGTTTAGAAGTGATATCAAACTAGCCTTCATTAATATTTTAATAAGTAACGGCGCCGGTATTCTTCTAACAGCTGTCGGCTATGGCCTTTCTCTTTTTGTTAGGAGAGAAATATAAAAAAGATTAGTTACTACAGATCTAATGATCTCCAAAGATACCAGCAAGCAGTTGTTCGATGGGGCTTCCAGCGTAGTCCAAACTCAAGCAGTTCTTTAGGTTGTGGGAGTTGTTTTTTGCCATAAGTAAGAGCAAAACCTTTGCGAATTCCATAATCTGTTGCCGGCAAAACGTCTGGGCGGCCTAATTTAAAAATCAACAGCATTTCAACAGTCCACCTGCCAACCCCGCGAATAGAAGTTAATTTTTCAATGATTTCTTCATCATTCATTTTTGAAATAAGACGAGTAGTTGGGACAGTGCCATTTAAAGTCTTAGAGGCAATGTCTTTCAGGGCTGCCGTTTTGGCTCTTGAAAGACCTGCAGTTCGAAGTGCATCGTCAGGAGTTTCTAATAGATCTATCGGCTTTGGAAACTTTTTTTTTGGGAACAGTGCCTTGACGCGTCCAAGAATAGTTGCGGCAGCCTTTCCTGTGAGTTGCTGATAAATAACGGCTTCCACCAAAGCTTGGTAGGGGCTTTGCTTCACCTGAGGCTTAAGTTTCATCGGGCCAACTTTTTTTATAAGTTTCCCCAAAGTTTTATCGAGTTTATTAAGTTCAACAATTGATTCAGGAGTCATAGGATTTATATAAAATGGGGTGAGCGGTGGGGGTTGAACCCACGGCCACAGGAATCACAATCCTGTGCTCTACCAACTGAGCTACGCTCACCAGGCGAATTATCGCTATTTTTGACTGAACTCCTATTTAAAGTCAAATTATAATAAAATCTTCTTCTTTGAGGGATTCGTCCAGTTGGACAAAATCATTCACAAGTGACTCAATATTAGCTGCAATTTCATCACGACTCATATTAAGCCTTTTAAGAACATGACGTAGCAGATCAATGATAATTTCAAGTTCTGTGTAAGTGACAAAAAGATTTTCGCCTCCAATGCTTCGAAAAGCCTCCACTTCATGTCGATAAGTAGCACGACAGACGATGGGAACTATAGGATTTATAACTCTGATCGATCGAATGATATGCTGTGTTGCAATGCTGTCAGGTATTGTAATAACAATTGCTGAGGCGCGCGAAATTCGCGCTCGCTCTAAAAGTTCAGGCGCGGTAGAATCTCCAAGAACCGCAGCCAATTCCATTTTTTGGGCTTCCTGAATGTTGTAAAGCTGAGCATCGACTGCAATACATTGAATTTTATTTTTTTTGAAAATTTTTCCAAGATTTTGGCCAACAGTTCCAAACCCAATGAGAACCACATGACCGTCAGGCTCCTTCTCAAGTGCAGATATTGTTTCCAATGGAACATAAGCCCATCGTGAAAGAATTTTTAACTGTCCAATTTTCATTCCAATAGTTTGAGCATAAGAAAATAAAAGGGGTGTGGCGATCATAGAAATGAGTGCCGTTGAGACGGTGAGCTGAAAAATATGAGGCTCAATCCAGTGAAAATCCAACCCTTGCTTTGCCAGAATAAAAGAAAATTCCCCGATCTGGCTCAGCGTGAGGGCTGCTGTGATGGATAGTGAGAGAGAGTAGCGAAAGATAAGAAATACAAAGGTACAAATAATTGTTTTTCCAACAAAAATAAAAAGAAGAATGGCTAAAATTAAAAAAATATTTTCTTTGACGAATGAGACGTTTAAAAGAAGACCTATTGAAATGAAAAAAATGGATTCAAAAAAGCTTCGAAAAGACAAAATGTGGGCTGACATCTGGTAAGAGTATTGAGAGGAAGCCATCATGACTCCAGCTATAAAGGCGCCGAGGGCCAAAGAAATACCAAGCTTCTGACTCAAAAGAGCAACGCTAAAGATCAGTAACATGACGGAGAGTACAAAAAGCTCTCTATTTTTTGCCAAAACAATTTCTTTAAAAAGACGGTGAATGAGAAATTTATTTAAGAAATAAATAACCGAAAGAAAGAGCGAAATTTTTAAAATGGCTATGAGAAAGCCATTCCATTCAAATGCATCACCACTAAAAATAGGAAGAAGAAGCAGCATAGGGATGACGGCAAGGTCTTGAAAGATCAAAAGAACAATGCCAATTCTTCCATGAACAGTAGCACTCATGCCTTTTTCTGAAAGAAGTTTCATGACAATCGATGTGCTACTTAATGAGAGAATGCAGCCTAGAAAAATGGATTGATAAAGATTACTGCCTAGAAACAGAGAAAAAAGAACTGTGATTCCAATCGTAAGTCCTATTTGGAGAGAACCGCCCCAAAGAGCTAATTTTGAATAACGCTTGAATTCGTGGATTGGAAACTCAAGGCCGATTGAAAACAGAAGAAGAATGATGCCAATTTCAGCAATCGTCTTAATTTCTGAGGGGTCTTTGATAAGACCGAACCCGTAAGGCCCAAGTAGAGCTCCAGCAATGAGAAACCCTACCAATGGGGGCATTCGAAGGCGACGTAGAAAAAATACGATATTGATAGAAATAAAAATGATGAAAACCAAATGTTGTAAAATCTGGGTGTCGACCATTTCTTAAGAGAAGTATACCGTTTTATGTGAATGTGGGAAAGAGAAGTTTTCCAATTTGATAAACAGCAAGAGAGCTCATATAAGCTAATGCCGTCATGTATCCCACCATAAACAATGGCCACACCCAAGAGTTTGTTTCACGGCGCGTAATGGCAACTGTGGACATGCATTGGCAAGCAAAAACGTAGAAAACAAGCAGGCTTATAGCAACCAAAGCATTAAACTGATGATCTTTTTGGAGCGACTCTCGAAGAGACAAAGAAGTTTCATCGGCTTCTCCTACTTGATAAATGGTCCCTAAAGTGCTGACAAATACTTCACGTGCTGCAAAGGAGCCAATTAATCCTATTCCAATTTTCCAATCAAAACCTAAAGGTTGAATCAATGGCTCAATGAATTGGCCAAGTTTTCCAGCAAAACTTTGTCTTAACAACTGCGCAGAAATAACCTCCTGTGTTGCTCCAAGATCAAAGAGGTTTTTTTCAAGTTCTGGATTTTTAGGATAGGAGCTTAAAAACCAGAGAAGAACAGAAATACCAAGAATAATCGTACCTGCTCGGCGCACAAACATGCGCGATTTATTCCACATGTTTCTAAGTACTACTTTTGGTTGAGGTAATTTATACGTGGGTAACTCTAAAATGAGAGGAGGGCTTTCTCCACGAAAAACAGTTTTTCGAAACACCCATGCCATGCCTATCACGCCAAGAATCCCAAGAATATACAATGAAAAGAGCATCACCCCCTGAAGATCGAAACCTAAAAGAACTGGAGTGGCTGGGATGAAAGCGCCAATCAGAAGCACATACACAGGAAGACGCGCTGAACAGGTTGTAAGTGGGGCTACAAGTATTGTCGTAAACCTATCTTTTTTATGCTCAATGGTCCTGCATGCCATGATGCCTGGAATAGCACAAGCAAAAGAACTTAAGAGCGGAATAAATGATTTTCCGCTCAAGCCTACTTTGGACATGAGTCTGTCCATAATAAATGCGGCTCGAGCCATATAACCTGTGTCTTCCAGAATTCCGATAAAAAGAAATAAAAGTAAAATTTGAGGGAGAAAAATAACAACAGAACCCGCACCTGCTAGAATACCATCAGTTACAAGGTCTTGAAAAAAACCAACTGGGATAAATTGACGAGCTAAAGTAGAAGCCCACGAAAAAGCAGCATCAATAATATCCATCGGATAAGAAGCCCATGAAAAAACGGATTGAAACATAAGACTTACCGTTGCAAAAAAGATAATAGGGCCAAAAAAACGATGAAGAAGAATGCGATCTAAAATCTCAGTCCATGTTTTTTGAGCTTCAGATGGTTTGTGAAGGGCAACTGAAAGCATTTTTTCGATCCAGTGATACCTGGCTGTAATCTCTTCTTCTTCTAACTGGAC